>JBILJE010000400.1:0-5380 GCA_044377395.1 Rariglobus sp.
GAGTTCATCCCACCCAAGCAGAAGCAAAATCGCATCTTTGGTCTAGCCCAAAGTTACTCCGCTTACCCCCAATCACTTCCAATTGATGAAGAAAAGCCCCTGGCGGTAAATGCGGCAGGGGCAGATTGAGCTTTACATGAGGCGGCGCAGGCTGTTTCTCGATCGGTTTCTACACCTTACTTTCAATCCAAACCTGACACCACATGGGTAACCTCAAAAAGAAACGCCGTCTGCAGATGAATAAGCACAAGCGCAAAAAGCGCTTGAAGTCCAATCGCCACAAGAAGCGCACTTGGCAGAAGTAATCTTCTGCTGCTTTTTGAGCTACTCATCAACCCGCTCCCGCAACCCGGTAGCGGTTTTTTTTTGCCTGCTGGCTGCTTTCATTCAAACGGGATTTTTTGGGGGGGGGGCGGCAGATAAAAAGCCTTGAACTACCTGATTCACACGCTGAGAGTGCGCTCCACAAGGCATTAACTTAGCGCTTTGGTGTCCGAGTTAATCAACTTTCTGCCCATTATTTTTCCTTTACTGGATTTTTTTCCACGCGCCACTCTTGATAGCATGTTTTTCTCAGCGAAATCTAAGGGCTTTTTTGTCGATTCCGGAGTCAACACCGTTCAGTTGGCTCGGACCTCGAGCGCTGAGAGCCCTTTTGTGGTTGAGGACCTGATTGAATGTCCCGCTGGTGATCCTGTGGCGCTAGCCGAGGCGCTTAAGACTCTTCAACCAGCCAAAACGCCCAGTGGCTATGTACATGCAGTCTGCGGGATAACGACTCCGCGCCGGGTGGTGCGCCGGATTACCGTCGAGCCCAAGCGGCTCAAAGAGCCGACATACTTAACCGAGCTCACCATCCAGCAATTGCGCATTGAGCCTGATCAGTTTACACTCGCCGCCTTGAGCCCCACCCTGGGAACTGATTGTGATATGGTCAAGGCAGTGGATAAAGATGTGCTGATATGCGGGTTACCTAATTCGGAGCGAGGTGTTTTGCAGGATTCCATTTTGGAGTCGAAGATTTATCCCGAAATGATGGAATTGGCCAGTGTGGCAAGCGTTGGGGCCATGATTGATTACTTGAATTTCGCTGGTATTAAAACCCCTGTTTTGATGCTAGAAGTGGAGGCTCAATCGACCAACTCCTACATTGTTTCCGCGGCCGGCCTTGAGGCCACACGCCCCATTGCCCAAGGTCTGGATTCGATGATTCCGTTTGTGCAAAAAGAGCTTGGCCTTAAAGACGAAGCTGCCGCTCGAAAGTTATTCCTCTCTAATGCGTTCGATTTTACTGGGATGGGGTCGATTTTGATTAAAAAAGTGATCAAGGAGTTGCAGTCCTCAATGGGCTTTTACGAGGTGCAGACCGGCCAATCAATTGGTCAAGTGGCGTGCACGGTGCTGCCGTCGAAACTGGCATGGCTGGAAGTCGCAATTGCTGCGGATTTAGGGGTCACCGTTTTTAAGCCCGACATTCCCGCGTGGTTGACCGCACGGTCCATCACGTTGTCCGATCACTTGGTTTCATCCTCACAGGATATTCGCCGCATGGGGCTTTTGGGTTTGATGGTACGCAATAACGCCGGTCATTCTACAGCTTCTGAAAAAACCAAGTAACAAATCTTCGGAGGTGGCCACGCCCACTTGGCATCCGGACTTTAGGGTCGCGGAGCGACTTCCTGACATTAAGCCGGTTCGCACCATATTTTTCATTAATGGAGCCGCCGTTTTGATGGCACTTGCCCTGGCTGCATATGTGGGTTACGGAGAGGTTTCCCTGCATTCGCTCAGGTTGGAGACCGCTGCCGCTGAAGCCGAAGTGTCGAAAACCAAGGTTGCCAGTCGCCAAGCCGTTGAGCTCTTTGGGAAGTTCAAGGAGCATGAAAAAGCTATTTTGGGGTTACAGCAATTTGTGTCCGCAGGAAAACTTGTGGTTTCGGATTTCGTTTTGCACCTCGGCGTCATTATGCCGCCACGTATTCAGCTTAACTCCATCGGTTATAATTCGACGGATGTTGTGCTCCGAGGTGATATATCCGGGGACGCTACAGAGGCCAGTGGCCTCGCGTATACTTACCTCGATGTGCTTCGGAAAGATAAGTTGCTGGCGGAGTTATTTGATACTATTGCCCTGACGAGTGTTGCCCGGGATTCTGGCGCGGGGCGTATTAAGATCGAAGTAACGCTTAAGTTTAAGGGTGGTTCTGCTAAAAAGGCTGGGGGCGGCAAATGAACGTAGATAAACAATTTTTGTTAAATGCCTTAAAGCGGTACCCGGTTCTTTCCGCTGCGGTACTCATTTGTATTCCGCTAGCGGCCATATGTTTTTATCGGGCGGATGCACTCGTTGAGCAACAAGCTGAATTGGCTAAATTTAGGGCTGAAGGTGACTTATATAAGGCGAATATCTCCAACTCCAGTCAGTTGCAGCAGCAGGTTGATTTTCTTGTGCAGGCTAAAGTAGCAATTGCTAAAAGAGCATTTCCCAAGGATAGCCTGCCGCTTAATCTTCAGTATTTTTATAAACTTGAGACCGAAGTCGGGATTAAATATATTACTCTCAATCCGGCCGCCCAGCCAGCTGCTGCTAAACCAGCAGTCGGGACTTCATATGTACCATTAAAATATATGGTGAGCGTTCAGGGCAGTTTTCATCAAATCATCACTTACCTGCGTTGTTTGGAGCAGGGGGACTATTTTTCCCGAATCAACGCCGCTACGGTTCTTAGTTCTGGCTCAAGCGTTACGCTCAATCTTGATTTGGATTTACTCGGAATTCAATGAAGCCTTTTGTTCTCATACTCATTGTTTCAATGGCGCCGCTTGGTCTGGTGGCCGCCGAACCGGTCTCTGATCTTTTGACTCCTAAAAAAAGAGCTGAAACCCTGATTTTAGCCCGGAGTTTACTCACCATCAAAGCCCTTGATTCCTCGGAAGAGGCACTGGCCGCGATGAACCCATTTAACCCGTTTCAACCTTCTGCGCCCAATGCTGAGGCTGAAAGAGGGCCTGATCAATCGGCGGTTCCGGTGGTTATGAGTGATCGTGATTTGCTGAAAAAATTAGCCGATGAGGTTAATCCTTCGGGTATGATGCAGATGGGTGAGAATATTTTTTTGCTGGTTGGTAAAAAAAGACTCAAAGTGGGCGATCGCTTGGCGGTTAATTCCGGAGGGGTTGCTTATGATGTTGAAATCAGTTTCATCAATCGGACCAGTTTTACACTCCGAATTAAGAACGAAGAATTAACCCGGCCAATTAAAGCCTTAGTCAAAAAGCCATGAGAATACGTTTAACATTATTGGCATCCTTGTCGATTATCACTCCGGCCGTGGCCCAAGAGGCCCTGCCGGTCGCAACTGATGCAGTAGCCCCGGTTGAGGCACCAGCTATTGTTGCTGCACCAGTCCCTGATCCGGTGCCAGTCGTCGCTCTGGCACCAGCTCCCGTTGTTGTGCCAACTGCCGTTGTCGCCCCAGTCGTAGCAGCAGCACCAGTTCCGGCCACGCGGAGTAAGGATACTTCTGACGTGGACTTCCCTGACGAGGATATCCGTGTTATTCTGCGTAACATCGCGGATCTCTACGAGTTGAACCTGGTGGTGCCCGACACACTGCAAGGTCGCACGACACTTAAATTGCACGAGGTCACATGGCGCCAGATATTCCACGTCGTGCTCTCTCCTGTAGGCTTTGGTTTTGCCGAGGATGGTAATATTATTAAAATCGTAAGCTTGGACATGCTGGCGCAGGAGCCGTTTGTCACACAAAGTGTGATTTTGGATAATGTAGCGGCTGGCAGTATTGAGCCCTTGGTCAAAGCCACCCTCACGCCCGCGCAGGTGGCCACGGCCACGGCCCCCGGGCTGACTGGTGGATCTATTGTGCTCAACGCATTAGCAAATGAGTTGATTATTACGGATAAGCCAGCGGTGGTGAAGCGTATTATTGAAACGGTGAAGCGCTTGGATACCGAGCCGCGCCAAGTGGTGATTGAGACTAAATTTGTTGAACTCAATAAGACCCAAAGTAAGGAGCTAGGAGTTAAGTTGGCGGGAAATAAGTCGATTGGCTCAGGCAACTTTAAAGGCGCGGGACAGCTTAATACATTGGATGGGGCACTGCCGGCCAGGCTCGCTTCAGAGAAATCATTTAACGCGGTATTGAATGGGGCCGATTACTCGATTCTCTTGTCGGCATTGGATTCCATGAGCGGGGCTCGACTGGTTACTAGCCCGACCATTGTGGCGATAAATGGAAGTAAGTCAGAGATCACCATCGGAACCAACTTTCAGACCATAACAACCACTGTAACTGCCTCCAGCACTGGTGGAAATCCAACCGTCACCTTCGCGCCTGGTGAGAAGATTTTTGAAGGTGTGAAGGTTGACGTGACGCCGCAAATCACGAGCAATAAGTTGGTTTCACTAAAGTTGGAGACCGAGAAGAGTACGGCTAAGGGTTTCCCAATTGGGGGGGAAAATGGCGTCCCCGAACAGACCTTTTACAATGTAGACACGCGCAAGGGGTCATTAAATATGCTTTTAAAGGATGGACAGACCGCGGCAATTGGAGGGCTCATGGATACCAATGATTCGAATGGCGAAAACAAAGTGCCGTTTTTGGGAGACATCCCGGTTTTAGGGTTTCTGTTCAAATCTAAGACAACGAAGAAGGTTGATACAAATCTAATCATTTTTATCACCGCGAGTATTCTCGAGCCGAGCAAGACGACTTATAACAATGTCGCGACCAAGGAGCAGTTGAATGACCTCAGTATGACTGAGCGCGAGATTAAGGGTGTTCGTTATGAACACAGCGAGGATGATGCCGCTCTATATAATAAGGCCGATGAACTGCGTAAGCAGAAGAAGGATGCGGAAGTCCAGGCTAAGCTCAAAGCTCAGACCGCCCCACCTAAGGGCAAGTGAGGTTTCATCGGACGGTTTAAAATAATTAGGTTTTTAAGGCCCTCCTTCGCCGGAGGGCCTTTTTTGTTTAATACCAGCCAACGACGAAGCCTCCGGCTCCCTTGATAATAATTACCCCGATGTTCTTAGTCGCGTGGGCTACAATACACGGAATCAGCGAGCGCTGCGGATTAAAGCCGGCGAAGCGCACACTATAAAACCAGAGCGAGCTGATAAAAACCACGGCGGTGCTAAACCACCCTTTTGCCGTAAAGGTCCAGGTAAAGATATCGTTTTCCCAGCTCCATAAAAAAGGGTGCAGGCCTGCGAATACCACCGACGCCCCCACGATTCCTGCCCACAGGCGAACGTTTCCCTTGCCCTCGATCACTAAAAAGCCGCGAAACATCAGTTCCTCCAAAAAGGCAGCCATCAGCGTGTAGACACCAAATAAAACGGTGATCTTGGACT
>JBILJE010000228.1:0-5343 GCA_044377395.1 Rariglobus sp.
CTGGTTCAGAGTTCATCCCACCCAAGCAGAAGCAAAATCGCATCTTTGGTCTAGCCCAAAGTTACTCCGCTTATCCCCAATCACTTCCAATTGATGAAGAAAAGCCCCTGTCACCACCCCCGCCCCATGCGTGAGCCGAGCCGGTTTTCCATCGTCATCCTGACCCTCAACGAGGAGCAAAATCTCCCAGCCTGCCTCGCCAGCACCACCGGCTGCGATGACGTGGTCGTACTCGATTCCGGCTCGACCGACCGCACGGTTGAAATCGCGCGTGCGGCGGGAGCCCGGGTTTTTGTTAACCCCTTCAAAAACTTCGCGCAGCAGCGCAACCATGCCCACGACGTGATCGCATTTCGCCACGAGTGGGTGTTCCACCTCGATGCCGACGAAACACTCTCGCCCGAGCTCATCGCCGAGTGCTCTGCCTGCGCGGCGTCACCGGCGGCGGCGCAACTCGACGGGTTTTATGCCGCTCCCCGCATGTTTTTCCACGGCCGCTGGATTCCCCGCTGCACCGATTATCCGGCCTGGCAGGCGCGCTTCGTGAACACCCGCCGCTTCCGCTTCATTGAAGTCGGCCATGGCCAGCGTGAAGCCCCGGGCATGCGACTTGGTCGGCTAAAGTACCCCTACGACCACAACCTCTCCTCGCAAAGTGACGCCGAGATCCGGGTCAAACACGCGCGCTACGCCAAGACCGAGGCCGCCGCCTTTATGGCTACGGCTCGCCCGGCCTCCACGCTGTGGCGGGATCTTCGCGCACCCGATGCACTGGCCCGGCGCAGAGCATTAAAAGAGGCCAGTTATCACCTGCCGGCCCGCGGGCTCCTGCGTTTTGTCTACCAATACCTTTTGCGGCGCGGCTTTTTGGAGGGCGCTCCCGGCCTGGTTTACTGCCGCTTGCTCGCCGCATACGAACAGGCGATTTCCGCCGAACTGCGAGCCCTGCTCTCCGCTGCCAAAAAACGCTGACCGCCCCCCCCGCAACTGTCCCGCCAAACTCCCCCCTGCCCCCGCTCCGCATGCACAAAAACCGCACCGTCGCCTACCTGCTGCTCTTCCTCGACGTGGGGTTGCTGGTGGCCGCCTTCAAATCCATGGCCTGGCTGCGCGGCATCTTGGCTAACGACGTCTGGATCTACACCCCGCTGCTCGCCCCCGCCGCGCTGTTGGTCACGGCGTTTTTCCTCATCGACGCCTACAATTCGAAGACCGACATGATGAGCCTCGACTACACCAGCGAGCACATCATCGCCGTGCTTTCCTCCATTATCGGTACGCTGCTAGTCACTTTCGTATTCCTGCCGGATGGCTACCCGCTCCAGCAAAGTCGCGCGGTGATCGTGCTCGGTTTTCTGGCCTGCATTCCTATCTCGCTGGCCTACCGCCGGGTAATTTATTCGCGCACCCACGCCTCGCACAAAAGCCACTCGCTGCTGTTCATCGGTGACGCCGAAAGCGCCGAAAGCTTCGCCCAAGAGTGCACCCGCATGGGCTACCAGCAGCCCGTGATCTACGCCTCGCCCGACGCCGAGGCCGAAACCGCCCAAGGCCCTGCTGCCACCGCCCTTGACGAGGTCCTCGGGCAGATTGAAACCGGCGCCATCGACGTCGAGGCCATCGTGCTACGCGAAAACAACCGCGACCTGCGAGCCCGCCTCTCGCTGCGCTTGGTTGACCTGTATTTCAACGCGGTTCCCACCTACACGCTGGAGCTTTTTCACCAGGTGTATTGGCGCAAAATCCCGCTCTACCGACTCAACCAAACCTGGCTTTTCCAGGAGGGCTTTAAAATCGCCCGTGAGCCGGTGTTTAAGCACCTCAAGCGCTTCTCTGACATCGGTTTTTCGCGCGTTGCCCTGACTCTGGGCGCCCCGCTCTTTCTCGCCATTGCTGCGGCCATTTGGTGCGGCGACCGCGGGTCGGTCTTGTTTAGCCAGACGCGCATCGGCCAAAACCGCGTGCCCTTCCGCCTCTACAAATTCCGCACCATGCGCTCCAACGAGGGCGCCGACGCCTACACTGCGGTGGCCGACATGCGCATCACCCGCATCGGCAAATTCCTGCGCACCTACCGCCTCGATGAACTGCCGCAGATGCTCAACGTGCTGTTGGGCGACATGAGCCTGATCGGCCCCCGCGCCGAATGGGACAAACTAGTCACGGATTACGAGCAGCAGATCCCCTGTTACCACTTCCGCCACTTGGTCAAACCCGGCATCACCGGCTGGGCGCAAGTCAACTACCCCTACGGCGCCAATCTCGACGACACCCTGCGCAAGCTCGAATACGACCTGTATTACATCCGCCACTTCTCCTTTCAGATCGACGCCTCCATTGTCCTGAAAACCATTCACATCATGCTGTTTGGCAAAGGCCGGTAATCGCATCCTCTTCCCCCATGCCCAAACCCTACGATCTTCTTGTCATCGGCAGTGGCTCGGCCGGCTTCAATGCCGCCCGCGTCGCCGTCTCGCTCGGCAAACGCGTCGCCATTGTCGACAGCGCACCGCAACTCGGCGGATTGTGCATCCTCAAGGGCTGCATGCCGTCCAAAACGCTCCTCTACTCCACCGAGATTCTGCACCTCGCCCAAAAAGGTAAAACCTTCGGCCTGCGCATCCCCACGGCCACCGTGGACATGAAGGCGCTCCACGCCCGCAAGAAGAAGATCATCGGCGAGTTCGCCGACTACCGCTCCCAGGCCCTCGAATCGGGTAAATACGACGTTTACCGCAGCCACGCCCGCTTCCTCGACCCGCACACCGTCGCCCTCGCCGATGGCCGCACGTTAACCGCTGAAAAGTTCCTCATCGCAACCGGCTCCAAAGTCAGCGTGCCCGCCGCCATTACCGGTTTGGCGACCACCCCGTTCTGGACCAGCGACGACGTGCTCGACCTCGATTTTGTGCCCGAGAGCGTCATCGTGCTCGGCGGCGGCATCGTCGCCTGCGAACTCGCCCAATTCCTCCGCCGCATTGGCGCAAAGGTCACCCAGATTCAGCGCAGCAAAACCATTCTTAAGGACTACTCTCCCGCCGCCAGCGAAGTCGTCCAGCAGGCCTTCCGCGACGAGGGCATCGCGCTGCACACCGACACCCAAATCGACAAAATCTCAGGCGATGCGGCGGGCGTGGCCGTTAAGTTTACCTGCGGCGGAAAAACCCTCACCCGCCGGGCGCGTCACCTGTTTAATGCGCTGGGTCGTGAACCCAACACCGACTCGCTCCAACTCGCCGAGGCCGGGGTGAAAATCACGCCGGCCGGTCGGGTAAAGGTCAACCGTTGGCAGCAAACCACCGCCCGACACATTTATGCCGGAGGCGATGTCTGCGGACCCTACGACCTCGTCCACCTCGCGGTGGCTCAAGGCGAACTGGCCGCCCGCCACGCGTTTGGCGTCAAGGGCCTAAAACCCATCGATCCCGCGCTCCTGCTCAGCGTGGTCTTCACTGAGCCCGCACTGGCCAGCATCGGCGAACAGGAGCGCGAGCTCACTGCCCGGGGTGAAAAATTCCTCGTCGCGACCTACCCGTTCAACGACCACGGCAAGTCCATCCTGATGGAGGCCAACTACGGCTACGTGAAAGTCATCGCCGAGCCCAAACGCGGTCGCATCCTCGGTGCTGAAATCGTCGGACCTCACGCCGGCGAACTGATCCACATTTTCAGTGGTCCGCTGGCGATGAAGGCCACCGTTTTCGATCTGCTGCGCGCTCCCTGGTATCACCCGACACTGGCGGAGATCCTGACCTATCCTCTGGAGGAAATTGCCGAGCAGATCGAAAAGCCGCTTCAAAAGTAGCCCGAAATACAGCGTGAAAAGTAGCGCGAAAAGTGGGTTGTTCGACCGTTTCAGCGGGTACGTCTGAGTCGAACAAGGCAACGCAGCGTAAAACAGGTGGATTGTTCTTTGTGACCCTTGTGTTGCTTTGTGGCCAAATGGAGTTCCGGCCCGAATGCATACAGCGACCAAACCGAGTCTTTAAAGCAAAGTCGCAGAGGCGCAAAGAAAGCATTTCCTTTAAATGAGTTATCCCATACTTCGCGCCTTAGCGTCTTTGCGTTAAAAGGCCTGAATTGCTGTGTAATGGGATTTAGCCGCAGGAAGTAGCGCAGACTTCCAGTCTGCTTTGACGCAATCCCGGCTCGGACAAACTGGCCTCGATCCGCTTGGCCAAGCACTCCTAAAGGCTGCAATTACATAGCGTTAACACGATAGCCAATTCACTGCTAGTCATGGCTTACGATTACACGAAGCGCCCTAAGTGCCGCTCGCCGGATGCTGGCTGGCAACTATGTAGTGGCGCTGATCGGGCCGCGGCAGGCGGGTAAAACTACCCTCGCTCGTCTGCTCATGCCGGAGCGCCCCTACGTGTCGCTGGAAGACCCCGATGTGCGCGCCCGCGCCCATGAGGATCCCCGAGGGCTTTTGGCGGAATTGCCCGAGGGTGGCATCCTCGACGAGGTGCAGCACTGCCCCGCGCTGCTGTCCTATTTGCAAACCCGGGTGGATGCCCGCCGCCAGCCCGGTGAATGGATCATCACCGGCTCCAATCAGTTTTCCCTGCACCAAGCCACCGTGCAGAGTCTCGCCGGCCGGGTGGGGCTACTCACTTTGCTGCCGCTGGCCTGGCCGGAGTTACAGCAGGCCGGCCTCGCCCCCGCGACATGGGAGCAGGCGGTGCTCACCTCGGCATTCCCTCCGCTCTATGACCGCCAGCTAGAACCCGCCGCGTGGCTGCGCGACACTTAGCCACCTACGTCGAGCGCGATGTGCGCCTAGCTCACAACATCCAAAACCTCGCCGCCTTCCGCCGCTTCCTCGGGCTTTGCGCCGGGCGTACGGGGCAACTGCTCAACCTCGCCGCACTCGGGGCCGACGGCGGCATCGACCAGCGTACCGCCCGCACTTGGCTGACGTTATTAGAAACCAGTTTCCTTGTCACCGTGCTGCCACCCTATTTCCGTAACCCCAACCAGCGTCTGGTCAAGACCCCCAAACTCTACTTCACCGACGCCGGACTGGCCGCCTCGCTTCTGGGCGTGCGCGAGGTGGGGCAACTGCACAACCACCCCCTGCGTGGGGCACTGTTTGAAACCTGGGTGGTGGCCGAGCTGCTCAAGGCCGCCTACAACCGGGGCGAGTCCCCTGGTCTTAGTTTTTATCGCACCCGCGATGGACTCGAGGTCGACCTGATCGCCGAAACCCCGCACGGCTTGCACGCCATCGAACTCAAATCGGGAGCCACGGTGGCCAGCGATTTTTTTGACGCCTTTGCCACCCTGCGCCACCAACTCGACGGCAAGTCACCGCCGCTGGTGGGCACGTGGCTGATTTAT
>JBILJE010000229.1:0-5322 GCA_044377395.1 Rariglobus sp.
GCTTTCCCAACTGCGGACACTGTTGGCGCGCCGCTGGCGTTTGCTGGTGCGTGACCGCGGCTACCTGCTGCTCACCGTGGCGATCACCTTTGGGTTTCCGTGTTTGGTGGTGATTTTTGCGCTCGGCGGTTTGCCGCAGATGAAGGGCTTGGCCCTGGAGAGCACGGGGGGCTTTTTGGAGACCTTGCAGGCGCGCGCGGCTTACCGTCAGGCCTCGGCGGAGACCGCGACCTTGGTGTCGGGCCTGATTATTTTTCAAGTTATCCTGCTCAGCTTGATGGGCAGCAACAACGGCGCGCGTGAGATTGCCGCCGAACGTGCGCTCTATGAAAAGGAGCGCATGTCGGGGTTGCGTCCGACGGCTTACGCTTGGTCTAAGCTTCTGTACACCGCGCTGCTAGGAGCGGCGCAAGGCGCGTGGATGACGATTTTCGTGAAGTTGCTCTGCGAGTTTCCGGGCGGGTGGGGGGCGCAGTTGGCCGTGCTGAGTGCGACGGGCGCCTCGATGAGCGTGGTCTGCCTGGGCATATCGGCCATGTTATCCTCGCCCGACAAAGCCTCGTTGCTGTCGATTTATTTGGTGGGCTTTCAGCTGCCGCTCTCGGGAGTGGTGCTGGCGCTGCCGGCGGCATTGGTGTGGGCGGTGCGGCCGTTTATTGCCACCTACTGGGGCTGGGCGGGGTACCTCATGGCGATGACCGACTCGCGCTTTTACGATGCGGTGGCTACGCTCGACAAGGGCTGGCTGGCGCCGCCTCTCGCTGCGGTCGGTGTGCTCGGCGCGCACTTTCTGATCGGGGCCGTGCTGGTGTTTTGGGGTTGCCAGAAAAAATGTTGGCCATGAACTCATGAATCCTCCCCCTATGTCGCTTTCGCCCCTGCGTGTTGCGTTTCGTTACCTGGTTTCCGTGCTACTGTTAGCCCCGCTTTTCCTTGCGACGGGTTGCGGCCGTTCAGGCGAGCCTTTTCCGGTGCGTGCGTTTTTGTCTGCACCGGACAACCTGCTGGGTAATCGCTACGAGCTGGAGGCCGAGATTGATGCGCAGTTGAACTGGCGCGAGGGGCTCGGGCGAATCATCGCGGTGCGCACGCTCCGCGACAGTGCCCGTTTGCCGATCTTCATCTCGGATTCGATGAAGGCCAATCTCTTGGTTGCCCAGCGTTACCGCTTTGAAGTCAGCGTGCGCAAGGGCGGGCTGCTCTACGTGGAAAACCTCAAAAAACTCTGACCATGCGCCGCCTCCCGCTCATTCTCCTCTTCGCCGCTGGTTCAGTTGCGCTTCACGCACAGGAAAATCCCTTCGGGACAGACGCTGGCGCTGGCGCGGCAAAGTCTGCTGGGAAGACCCCTGCGGTTAACCCTTCCGCCGGTGGAGCCGCAGCCGAGTCGCTGACGCGGGCGGTTAACATCAATAGCCTAGAGAGCAGCACCCTGCTGAAGGTGATCAATCAAGCCTTCGACACCAATTCGGACGCGATCGACCCGGAGAAGGGCACGATGAACTGGAAGGGGCATTCCTATGATGTGGGCCAGTTCCGCGTCTTCCGCGGCCGCTTTGAGCGCTACCTCTCGCTGCCGGCTACGCGTGATCAAAATGATTACGCCGCGACGGTGGGCGAGATTTTCAATCGCCTGTCCACTCGCACCGCCAACGGGTCTCAGGAAAATATAGTGGCCGCGTGGAAGTTACTCTATCGGGCCGCAGAATTTGAGGCGGACGGAGGCAATAGCCTTGGGGTGGCCAATCAGGTGTTTAATGCTTGGCGTATCCGCGATGAGAAGGAGGCCATCATGGTCACCCAATCCGAGCTTCAACGCATCCGCCAACAGCAATCAGGTCGAGTGGTCTATTCAGCCGACGTCATGGCAGCGGAGACGGGCAAGAAAATCGACTCGATTACCAGCTCCGCGCTGCTGGGGAACTTGACCACGGGTGGGGCCGATGCGGGCACGGGCACCACCACCACTACCACCAAAGACTCCACGGAAACCAAGACGCCCCCCGGTAGTGGTGCTAAAAAGTCGGGTAGCGGTAATACAGCTATCGGAAGCAGCACCACGGTCGGCGGCGCTCAGCTGACCATGCAGGCGCGTGATCTCGCCGAGACCGAGGTCAAAATCAAGTCCTTGGAAGCCGCTGGAATGCTGTCGGTCACCCAGGCGAAGCTGCAGTTCCAAAGCCAAATCATGAGCCTGTTCATGCAGCGCCGATTCCAACACGCGCTGATCGCCGCCAGTTTTTACCGCTACATTTTTAAGGGGTCTCATCAAAACCTAGAGGTTGGTAAGAAGGAGCTCTCGTCGTTCCTCCCCTCGACCGATCTGGCTATGACCGTCGAGACCATCGAGTTTCTGTCCCGCGAAGCCATCAACGACGTCAACAGCGGCATGTCCGCAGTGGGGACTAGTTATGATAGTAATCGTAAAATCGCCGCCTTGGAGCGTCTGCAGGAGACGTTTTTCCTCGGCGAATACCTTCCGACGGTCACCCAGTTTGACCCGGCGAGGAAAGATTCGCTGCTGACGCTTTACCGCAAAGTGGACGAAGCGCGTAAGCTCGCTGATTTGAAGGATTACGAGGCAGTTACCCAATTGACTGACGAGATTGGCACGTTGACCGGCGACTTCCGGGCGCCCGAGGTGAATGCTGCCGTCCGTTCGGCACAACGCATGAGTACACTTGCGCTGAGTGCCGCCCAGCAGGTGGCGGCCACGGGCGATTACGCCAAGGCGCAGGAGCTAGTGGAGAAGTCCGCACAGCTGTGGCCGCTCAATCCGTCGATCAAGAACTACAGTGAAAACATGGCAGCCCAGGCGGATATGGGGACCCAGGCCGGGGTGGTCTTTGACGATGCCTTTAAGCGCGATGACTTTCGGCGCATTTACGAACGTCGCGCCGAACTGGCTGCCGCCTTTCTTAACGACGGTGTTCGCGCACCCCAACTGAAGGCCGTGATTGATCGCATGGCGCGAGTGGAAATTTACCTCGCGCAGACCGAAGAACTCCTGGCGCAAAACAACGCCTTTTCAGCTTGGGAGGCGCTGGTGGCGGCAGCCGCTTTCGCGCCCAACGACGTCGTGCTCAATCAGCGTATGGCCCAGCTTGCACCCCGGGTTGCGGAGTTCGTCGGCCGACTCGATCAAGCCAAGCGGTACGAAGCCGACCAACGCTTTGCCGCCAGCCTGACGCAATACTTGGCCGCCCAGGATATCCACCCGGCCAGTCAGCTCGCCCGCACCGGATTGTCTCGAGTGAGTGAGTCGATTATGACGCAACTTTCCACTGAAGTCCCAGTCGCGATCGTTCGGTAACCAGCACTGAATTGTTGCTTTACGCCAACATCCAACTCACCTAACACATTCTGATAATTCCCTTTATGCGCACGTAATGAGTTCGGCGTAACCGAATAGTGAATGATTCGAATGTTCCCGTGCACAGCCGACCCGAAGTAGCCAAAGATTTAGAACCCCAACTTAACACGATACCCCTAAAATGATCAAAATAGACGCCTACGATCTTTCCACCTATGTGAAGACACAACGCGGGGGCCCCCTGCTCACGATCCTCGACGAGGTTCGCGACCTTGTGTTTATCAAAGATGTCGACGGCCGTTTCCTGTTCAGCAACCGCTCGCATCAGGCGCATATGGGGCACACCGAGGCCGAGTTGGCGGGGAAAACGGACTTTGATTTTTTCCCTGCGCGTTTGGCGGAAGCCTTTTACTCGGCCGAAACCCACATGTTTGAAACCCTAACCCCGGTTATCCGCCTGCAGGAATCGGTGGATGCCAAAGGCCAAAAGTATTACTCCACCGCCATCAAGATGCTGATCTGTGATCAGCGTGGGAATGTGCTCGGCCTGATCGGTACGGTTCACCGCATCGCTATGGACAGTAAATACGACGTCGAACAATCCAAGGCGCACATTCTTTCCGTGCTGCGTTTCCAGCCGGGGATCACGCCAAGCCAACTGCAAGCCTTCGAGGCGTCCCTTCCGACAGTGATGGAAAATTACCAAGCCGAGCGGCGTTAATGGGCATAAAAAAACGACCTCCGTCATGGGAGGTCGTTTTTTTATGCAGTTAATCAGGCAACCGGCTTATTGGGTGACGGTGACAATGCGGATGCTCTCCACTTCGACGCGGTCGATCGGGGTGCTCTTTTCGCCGCCACCACCGTTGGTCGTGGCAACGGTGGCGATCTTCTCAAGGACGTCGTCGCCGGCGATCAATTGGCCGAACGCGGTGTACTGTTTGTTGAGGAAGCTGGCGTCGCCGTGGCAGATGAAAAACTGGCAACCGGCCGAATCCGGGCTGGCGGAACGGGCCATCGAGATGACGCCGCGCACGTGAGCTTTGGCGTTGAACTCGGCCTTCACCTTGTAGCCGGGGTCGCCGGTGCCGGGCATGCCACGTGCGCCCTTTTTGGTGTTGGGGCAGCCGCCTTGGATCATAAAACCCTTGATGATGCGGTGAAACGCGGTGCCATCGTAGAATTTCTCGTTGGCGAGTTTCTTGAAGTTTTCGACCGTCTTTGGCGCGACGTCGGGCCAGAAGGCGAGGGTCATTTCGCCGAGGGAGGTCTTGATGATAGCTTGTTCGGTGGAGGTGCTCATGGGAAAAGGGCGAGCAAGCCGGCGGGGCTTCCGCAGGGCAAGCCAAACCCAGTCATTCATTTTGGGGTTTGGCCTTTGTCGATTTGAGTTTTCAGTGGTGGCCGATGCCCTATTTCGACCACAACGCCACCACGCCACTCGCCGCCGTTGCCCGCGATACTTGGCTTCGGGCGCAGGACGAAGCCTGGCAAAACCCGTCGAGCGCTTATCGGGCCGGCGCACAGGTGAAAATCCGCCTCGACGCGGCGCGGGAGAAGTTCGCCATTCTACTCGGTGACGAGGCCGAGCGTTACGTTTTTACGTCGGGGGCGACCGAGGGCGCCAATCTTGTTTTGGCTCATTGGGCACGCACCTTGCCTGAAGACTCCCTGATCGGCCTCAATCCGACCGAGCATCCCTGCGTGCTAGCGCCGGCCTTGGCCTTATTTGGCTCACGCGTGCGCTGGCTCACGCTGGATACTGCGGGCGTGGTGGACGTGGCCTCACTGCAGCGGGACAACCAGCTGGGTTATGGGGCCGGCCGGATTGCGGCGGTTGTGGTGATGGCAGCCAATAACGGCACAGGGGTTTTACAGCCGTGGGCGCAAATCGCAGAACTGTGCCAGCGTTCCGGCGTCGCCTATTTGTGTGACGCCTCCCAGTGGCTGGGCAAACTGCCCTCCGGTGGGATCGGGGGTGAGGGTTTCGTTATCGCCTCCGCCCACAA
>JBILJE010000230.1:0-5321 GCA_044377395.1 Rariglobus sp.
TGCAACCAATCCCAGCAGACGTGCCCGGTGAGATCCTGCTGCCCGGCGCGGGCGAGCAGTTCGTTGGTTTGGGTATGCTGGAAATACGCACGCGCCGTCCCCGCCGGCGTGGCGGTGGCCAGCTCGGTGAAGGATTTTCCGTAGTCGAAGGCCACAAAGAGGCCCGTCCACGGTTGCGCGGCGATAGCGGCGGCGAGTTCGGCCGCGGCCCGGGGCGCGTCAAAGACGTAGCCCTCGCTCGAATCGGTTGGGAGCCAGGGTTCGCTCGTCTCGGCTAGTTCGACTTCGTATAACTGATCGCCGTGCAACTGCACGCCGAGTTCGCGCCAGGTTGCACCGCGCCGGATAAAGCGGCGCAGGGGCTGGGCATCGAAGAGTTCGTTGGAAAACACCACGCACGGCCCGGCGAGTTGCTGCGTCTCTCCCACGCGTACGGTGCGCGCCGAGGCGAAGGGGTGGGCGACACCCGCCAGCACTCCGGCTCCAGCTTCCGCGCCGATCTCCACGAACGCATGCTCACGGGCCTGCGTTTCTCCGCCAAGGAGCGTAACGCACGCCGCCGCGACCATCTCGCCGAAGACCGGCCCCGAGGAACTGGCCGTGTAGAAGTCCGTGCCGGGTGTATAACCGACGCGCGTGCGATCCTGCCGGTAATAGCCGAGCTTCGGGTGGTAGAGCGCCAGGTCCATGAAATCGGCGAACGACAGGATTCCGTCGGGCCCGGAGCGGGCAAGAAAGGCGGCGGCGAAGGCAGGTGAAGTCGTGGCGGATGATCCCATTTACAAAGTCGATGAGTTGGCCACAGTCCCGAAGATGCTCAAACGCATTCTCGTGATCGCCGCCGGCGTGTTGCTCGGCGCCTTGCTCTCCGTGGGCTCGGCGCGGGTGGCTGCGGCCTGGGGTTTTTGGCCAAATCGCGAGCTCGATCAATCCGCGCGCTACGTCCGCGAGGTGCTCAGCACGGTCAATGATAACTACGTGGACGCCGACAAGAGCGCCTTCCCTAAGTTAACCGAGGCGGCGCTGCGCGGGATGCTCGAGTCGCTGGATCCGCATTCCGAGTACATGAATTCGCGCGACTACAAAAAGCTGGAGGAGGACATTAGCAGCGAGTTCGGTGGCATCGGCGTTCAGGTTGAGATGCGCAATGGCAAGGTCGTGGTCATCGCGCCCATCGCCGGCACTCCGGGTGCCAAAGCGGGCATCCTGCGCGGCGACGTTTTTTTAAGTGTCGACGGGGTAGCGCTGGAAAAGCCGGCACTCGACGAAGTGATCGGCCGGTTGCGCGGTAAACCCGGTACGCAGGTGCGGGTTGGCTTCACGCGCCCGTCGACGACCACGGACTTCGAGGTGACGCTGAAGCGCGAGCGCATCAAGGTGGAGAGCGTGCGCGAGGTGCATTTGCGTGCCGACGCTATCGGGTATTTGGAGATCACCCAGTTTGGCGAGCGCACCAGCGAGGAATTTATCGGGGCATTGAATACGCTTAACGCCCAGGGCATGCGCGCGCTCATCATCGATCTTCGTGATAACCCGGGTGGGCTGCTCACGGCGGCCGTCGAGGTGGCCGAGCCGTTTTTCACCAAGGGCGAATTGATCGCCTACACGCAGGGGCGCAAATCGCAGGACCGCGATGAGTACCGCGCCGCTGCGCCCGAGGCACCGTTGACGCTGCCGCTGGCCGTGTTGATCAATGGCGGTAGCGCCAGTGCCGCCGAGATCGTCTCTGGGGCGCTCAAGGACACGCGCCGCGCCGTGGTCGTTGGCGAACGGTCTTTCGGCAAGGGTTCCGTGCAAACCATCCTGCCGCTGCGCCAAGGCGAGGGGCTGCGGCTCACGACCGCGCGATACTATACACCGAGCGGGGTTACGCTCCACGAAAAGGGCGTCGTTCCCGACGTGGAAGTGGTCATGTCGAGCGCCGAGGATGAGAGCGCACGCATCCAGCGTTCGCGCGACGACGTGGTGGATCCGGTGGAGTTCAAGGAGCGTTTTAGTATCGAGCGCACGCCCGATCGCCAGTTGGACGCCGCAGTCGCCGTGCTTCAGGCCACCATCCTTTTAGAAATCCGCGGTGACCGGCCCGCCGCCGCGCCGCTGGCAGCCAAAAAACCATGATCCTCGCCATCGAAAGTTCCTGCGACGAAACCGCCGTCGCCTTGTTTGACCCCGCCACCGGCTTGATGGGCGAGTGGATCCACAGTCAGATCGCGCTGCACGGCCGCTACGGTGGCGTGGTGCCCGACCTGGCGACGCGCGAGCACCTGCGCAATCTCGGGTCTCTGCTGGCGCGCGTGCGGGAGTCGACCGGCTTTGACCGCATTACGCAGGTGGCCGTCACCCAAGGTCCAGGCTTGGCGGGATGTCTGGCGATTGGCGTGGCGGCGGCGAAGTCCCTTGCGCTCGCGTGCCGCGTGCCGCTGCTCGCGGTGAATCATTTGCGCGGCCACGTTTTTTCGCCGTTCATCGGCGTGCACGCGGAGGCGCCGGCGGAGTTTTCCGCCCGCATGGAGGCGTTGCTACCGCATCTCGGGCTGGTGGTTTCCGGGGGGAATACGCTGCTTTTTACCTTGGATCGGGCGCGGCGTATTCAGGTGGTTTCCTCAACCAAGGATGACGCGGCGGGCGAGGCGCTCGACAAGGGGGCCAAGCTGCTCGGGCTCGGCTACCCGGGCGGTCCACTGATTGAGCAACGCGCGCTGCGCGGCAACCCCGCGGCGTTTGATTTTCCGCGCGGAATCGGACCGCGTAGCGATCTCGACTTTAGTTTTTCGGGGCTAAAAACGAGCCTGCGTTACCAGTTGGAAAAGATGACGCCGGCCGAGGTTGAGTCGCGCATGGACGACCTGTGCGCGAGTTATCAGCAGGCGGTGGTGGATGCGCTGGTGCGTAAGACGACGCTGGCGTTGGCGCGTGAGTCGTTCCGCAGCCTGGGTTTGTCCGGCGGAGTGGCCAACAACCAGACGTTGCGCGCCGCGCTGGGGCGGGTGGCCAAAGCCGACGGAATTCCGCTGCTGGCGGCGCAGCCCAAGCACACGGGAGACAACGCGGGCATGATCGCCTTTGCGGCCTGGGTCGATCCGTCGGTGCAGCCGGTCGAGCCACTGGGCTCACTGTGCATTGAGCCCGGATTGGCGCTGGGTTGAATACGGTGAGCGGTTCGAAAAGTAGCGCAGACTTCCAGTCTGCTTTGATTCGGCGGTAATCGCTCGGAGCAGACTGGAAGTCTGCGCTACTTTTCGGCCAATGGAGCTATATGAATCAGCCCGAATGGACGCAAAAAAGGCCGCCCGTGAAGGCGGCCTTTTTTTAGCGGGTGCTAAGCGAGGGCCGGATTAGCGGCTGTCGATGTATCGACCGATGGACTTGAGGGTGTAGGTTTCCTCGGAGGTACCGATCTTCACCTTGACGCTGTCGCCGACCTTTTTGCCGAGTAACCCGAGGCCGAGCGGGGTCTTGTAGGCGAGGATGTTCTTCTCGGGAACGCTGTCCCACGCGCCGAGCAGCGTGTACTTGGCGGTCTTGCCCGTGGAGGTCACCGAGACCTCGATGACGCTGCCCACGCTGACCTGCTCAACGGTGGCTTCCTTGAAGTCGGTGATGCGGGCGCGGCTGAGTTCGCGCTCCAACTGGGACTTCTGGGCCATGAGGATCGTCTGGTCCTGCTTGGCCATCTTGTATTCGGAATTCTCCTTCAAGTCGCCGTGCTCACGAGCGGTAGCGATGGCCTTGGAGTTTTCAGGGATCTTCTTGGAAACGATGGTCTCGTACTCGACGCGCTTGATCTCGTAGCTCTCACGGGAAACGAGGATCTGCTCTTCGGTGGACTCGGCGTCCTTCGCCACGATGGACTGAATGCCGGGGAATATCTTGATGAAGCGGGCGAGCAGGGACTTCTTGGTGAGCTCCTCGAAGCCCTGATTGAGCATGAGCGCGTTGGCCAGATCGCGGGCGGTCTCGGGATCGGCGGTGGAAAGCAGGTCTGCGATCAGGTCGGTATCCTCGGAGAGGATATCACCGAGCGGGATACGACGGGCGCTGGCGGCTTGCAGCGCCTCGTAGTCGATTGCGAAGAACACGGCGCTGAGCAGGCGCGGGGTGATCAAGTCGTTGAGCAACTTGGCGAACTTTTTGGAGTGGCGGTTCTTGACGATCCACAGGAGGACGGGAGCGCGCAGGTTCTGCTCGATCTGCCAGCGCTTGAGGGAGGCAGCGAGCTCGTCGGAGTGGCCGTGCTCAACGAGGAAGTTGATGCACTCGGTGGTGAACTTGCCTTGCGAAGTCTTGAGGAGCGTGAAGGCGGCGTCGCGATATTCAATCGGGTGGCTGTCCTTGACGAGATCGAGGAAGCGGCCCTGGAACTGGACCGGAATTTTCTCGGCAATGGAAACCAAGTCGCGTGTGTTACCGATCAATTCGGCCTGCGACGGAACGAGGGTGGAGGGATCGACGCCGACTTGTTTGGCGAGGGCATCGCGCACAAACGCACCGTAAAGGCGCTCGGCTGCGTCGAGCTGATTGGATTCTTTAACCGACTCAGAAAGACCGGCAAGGATGACATTGAGGTCGCCCTTTACCTCTTTGGATCCGGAAGCGGCAACCAAGTCTTCAGCGAGAGCGATACGGCGACGGGCCGAACGGGTGGCGTTGAACTGCTCGATGATTTCGTCTTCGGCGGAAACGGGGACTTCGCGTAGCACGTAGCACTCGGTCTTCTTTGCGGGAACGGAGATGCGGGGGTCCTTGGCGATGGCCTTCTTTGCGGCGGACCACCATTTTTTGAATTTCTCATCGCCGACGACTTGGGCGAGGGTGATTTCAATCTCGATGGCGGTGGCGGCGTTGTTGGGGTAGGCCTGAAGACCTTCGACGAGCAACTGGGCGGGGTCCTCGGCGATCAGCTTGGCGATGACGGAAGGCTCGGTCTGCTTGCGAACCAGCAGGTGGTTGGCGGGAAGGATCTGGAGCGTGCCAATGCAGAACGCAGGGTCCATCGGGTGGCCCTTCTTGTTGTTGAAGTCGATGATGAGCTTTTGTGAAGACTCGTCATAGGACTTAATCTGGCCGAAACCCCAACTGCGATGGATGCCGTAGGAACCGGGTTCCAGGGCTTCGAGTTGGGCTTTGGAGGCCTTGAGCAGGGGATTTTTGGCGATGAGCGCAGAGACGGCTTCCGAGTTCATAAATAGGTTATTCGAGTCGTGAATTGGTGAGTAGAACGCATGCGATGCGGTTCTGTCAATCAGTGGGTTTTTGCGAGGGCTCCACAAACGGTAAAAAAAAGGGGCCTGCTCGGTGGAGCGGGCCCCTTTGGGGAAAAC
>JBILJE010000123.1:0-8525 GCA_044377395.1 Rariglobus sp.
TCTGGTCCCCGACTCGTTTTAAAATGATCCGGTTAAACTCCTCGACGGTGGACAACCGGCTCAGCGTGCGGACCGTTAACTCGACCGCCCCGCCCTCAATGCGACCTGAAGGCAGCTCCACGCTTTCACGCTGCAGCGCCTGGCGAACATCAAGCGCGGTAAGACCGTGCGCGGCGAGGCGCGCAGGATCGAGCCAGAGACGCATTGAGTAGCGCTTTTCGCCCGCGAGACGGATGTTACTCACGCCCTGAACGGTCTGCAGGCGTTCGCGCAGGGTTTCCCCATAGGCGGTGAGCGGCATCAAATCGCGAGTGGGGCTGGAGATCACGATACCGAAAAACGGCGACGCATCCGCGTCGGCTTTCTCCACCACGGGGGGATTGGCATCGGTGGGAAGATTCCTCACGGCGGCCCCAAGCTTGTCGCGCACGTCGTTGGCGGCTGCTTCCAAATCGGTGTTGAGGGTGAACTCAACGGTTACCTGGCTCGCACCTTCACGGCTGGTGGACGTGATCGCACGAATTCCAGACACTGCGTTTACGGCCGCCTCGATCGGCTCGGTGATCTGAGATTCGATGATTTCAGCGCTCGCACCGGGGTAGGTGGTGACAATCGATACGATTGGCGGGTCGACCGCAGGGTATTCGCGCACACCCAACCGGGTTACGCTTAGCGCACCTAACAGAACGATCACGAGTGATAATACAATCGCGAGTACTGGACGACGTATGCTGATCTCAGCAAGTGACATGGTGGCTTATTATTTGGATTTCACGACCGCGACTGGGAGTCCGGCGCGCAGCTGTTGCACACCCGAGGTGAGCACGACATCACCCGCCGTCAGCCCGTCGACCACCTGTACTTGGGTGCTCGTTCGCGCGCCAGTGCGCACCCGTACCCGCGCCGCTTTACCATCACGCGCGACAAATACAAAGCGCTCTTCCAGGCCATTGATAATCGCAATCGCGGGCACCAACAAAGCGTTCTCCGACTTATTCACGGAAAACTCAACCCGTGCAAAGAGCCCCGGAATGAGGGCCAAATCAGAATTACTACACACTGCGCGCAGCAAAATCGTGCGGGTCGACACGTCGATGCGTGGCTCAATCGCATCAACCGTTCCTTTGTAGGTGGCATTGCTGCCCGCGACAACGAAGGTGATCGGCGCACCCGGTTTCACGTAGGTCGCATACCGCTCAGGGATGGAGAAATCCACTTTGATGTTGTTCAGATTCTGCAACGTCGCGATGCGCGTGGCCGGCGCGACGTAGGCACCGGTGCTCACGAAACGAAGACCGACCACGCCATCAAATGGAGCACGGATGGAAGTCTTGGCGATATCGGTCCGGATGATATCGATCTCGGTCTCTATAACGGCAAGTTCGCCACTGGCACTTTCGTATTCCAAGCGACTCACCCCTCCTTCGGCAACAAGCCGAGCGAGGCGTTTCTCGCGGACTTCGGCGAGCTTACGGCGGGCCTCGGCTCGGCGCAGACTGGCCTGAAGACTGGAGTCATCAATCTTAACCAAGACTTCGCCCATTTTCACCCGCTGGCCCTCGACAAAATTGAGCGAGGCAATCTTACCATTGACCTCGGTCTGCAGCTCTACGGCTTCGTCCGCCCGTAAACTACCGTTAGCCGTGATGATCTCGGTAAAGGGGACCGCCGCGAGCGTTACACCGGATACGGAAAGGGGAGCGACTTCACGCGCCTTTTCCGGTTTTTTAGCGCCCGCATTTGTGGCCTTAGGCCGTAAAAACCAAATAATAGCAGCAGCAACGAGAGCTGCGATGCCCCATAGGACGACGCGGATAACAGGATGACGTCTCGCGCGAGGCGCAGAGAGCGTATCTGGTGAAGTGGACACCTTAGAGGATTGCATGCGAATGGGAGCGAACTGAGGGCTTGGAGCACTCTGCTAAAGATTTCGTGCAGTCAGCACTCTACATGCCCCACGACCGCTTCACGGTCCTGAAGCCAGCAACTCCAATTAAATTCAAGCGCTCGCGCGGAGTGATTGAATTTTTTCTCCATTGAATCCTTTCGCCGTGTAGCCTTTCGCCAACTGGGTTCGAGGAAATCCGGCGAGCGTCTAAAGCTCATCCCAATCGGACACCGGGCTGCATAAAAGGGTAAAACCCTAATGCCTGTTGTCTTAATTAAATTGAGAGCTTGTACGCTGACATTGTGAAAGTTTTTCTGGATAAAAGACCAAAGGCATTAGGGTTTTAGCCCTTTGGACAAATGGGCATCCAGCGGGGCGCAAATCCCTTCGTGCGCCTGATGTCCGACGGATTTTAGGATGGCTTTCACGAAGGGATCGGAAGGCCTCACGCTAAGTGAGGCGTTTGCTGCTACGGGATGAGCCTTTCAATACTGGTCGAAGATGCGGGTGAGCTCGGCTTCGGAGCTCTTGCCGCTGGCGAGGGCGAGCATGAGGAGGATGCGGGCTTTGTGGGGAAGCAGGTTGTCGCCGGGGACGATGCCGGCTTCGAGGTTCGCGGCGCTGGCGATCACGCGGCCGCTGCCGGTGCGGGAGGCGTTGACCACGGCCACCCCTTTTTTAACTGCTTCGGCCATGGCCTCGGCTTGGGCCGGTGAACTGCCGCCGGCGCCGTGGCCGGAGAGCACGATGCCTTTGGCGCCTTTGCCCACGAGGAAATCAATCATATCGCGCGGGGCGGCGGCGTAGGAATCGACGACGTCAACGCGGGGGAACTTGGTGATCTTCTCGATATCGAACTCGCTCATCACGGTGTGGCGGCGGAAGGGTTTGCGGTAGTAGTGAACGCCATCGGGGTCCACTACGCCGAGCGCGCCGAGGTCGCGGGCGGTGAAGGCCTCGACTTTGTAGGCGCTCGTCTTGGTGCCTTCGCGGGCGGAGACGAGATACTGGTTCATGCAGATCATGACGCCGCGGTTGCGGGAATCGGGCGCGATGGCGGCTTGCACGGCCTGGTAGAGGTTTTGCAGGCCGTCGGCAGAGATGGAGGTGCTGGGGCGCTGGGCGCCGACGACGAGCACGGGCTTGTCAGTGCGGATGGTGAGGTGAAGGAAGAAGGCGGTCTCTTCGAGGGTGTTGGTGCCGTGGGTGAGCACGAAGCCGGCGATGTCGGGCTGCTCGTAGGCCATTTTGTTGATCTTATCTGCGAGTTTTTTCCAGAGCTCGGGGGTCATGCTCGGGCTGCCGATGTTGGAGAACTGCTCGCTCTCGATGCGGGCGATTTTGTTGACCTCAGGGATCATGGCGAGGAGCTCGTTGATCTCGAATTTACCGGCCTTGTAGTCGTTGCGGACCATGCGGGTGGCACCCTTGCTCTGGATGGTGCCGCCAGTGCCCAGCACGATCACTCTCGGCAAGGAGGGTTCAGCGGCCTGGGCACTGGGAGTGGCAAATGAACAATGACCAATGACCAAGGCCGCGACGACGGCGAGGCGGGTGGCAGCTCGAATGCCCAATGACCAATGTCCAATGACCAATGGGCGGAGCGGGGCGACGAAGGTAGCTACGAATAACGAATGACGAATGCCTAATGGGCGGAGGGCGGAAAGGATGCGCATGAAAGTTAGGATTTAAGATTTGGGATTTAGGATTTCTCCGGGCGGTGGCCCTGGAGGTGAGTCCCGGTGAATCAGTATTGGTTAAAAATGCGCTGGAGCTCTTCGGGGGTGGTGCGGCCGCAGGCGAGCGAGAGCTGGAGGAGGAGGCGGGCCTTTTGCGGGCGGAGGTTATCGGAGGTGATGATGCCCTCGGCTAGGCGGGCGGGGTTGGTGATGACGCGGCCCTGGCCCTTGTTATCGCTGGCGACGACCTTGGTGCCGCTGGCGGCGGCTTTTTTGAGGGCGGCGGTGAGGGCGGGCGAACCGGACGCGTAAACGATGCCCTTGGCACCGTCGGCGATGAGGGCGGAGACGGGTGCAGCGGAGGCGTCCTGGTAGCCGTAAACAATGTCCACCTGCGGGAGGGACTCGACCTTGTCTATGACGAACTCGGATTTGAAGGTGTGGCGGCGCTCGGGGACGCGGTAGTAGGCGATTTTGTCAGGGTCAGCGTAACCAAGGAAGCCGAGCTCGCGGCTGGTAAAGGTCTCGACGCGAAGGGTATCGGTCTTGGTGGCCTCGCGGGCGGAGTTGATCTCGTCGTTGAGGACAACAAGGGCACCCTTGCTGCGGGATTCGGAGAAGGCGGCGACGCGGATGGCGTTGACGAGATTGAGGTGGGCGTCGGTGCCGAAGGCGGACCACGGGCGCATGGCGCCGACCACCACGATGGGTTTGTCGGTGCGGACGGTCAGGTGGAGGAAGTAGGCGGTCTGCTCGAGGGTGCCGGTGCCGTGGGTGACGACGAAGCCGTCTATCTCGGGCTGCTCGGTCAGGACCGTTTGGATTCGTTTGGCGAGAGCAAGGATATCGGTGGAGCCGATGTCACCCGAGCCGACGTTGCGGAACTGTTCATGGGTGACGGTGGCGAACGCGTTGACCTCGGGGACGTCGGCGAGCATCTGCGCGATGGTGAAAGTGCCGGCCTTGTAGCCGGAGATTTTGAGGCGCTCGGGGGAGCCGCCGGAGATGGTGCCGCCGGTGGCGAAGACGTGGATGCGCGGCTTCGGCTGGGTGGCGACGGCGGACGTCGCGGTCGCCGGGGTGGGTTTGGCGGCGGAAGGCGCGGAAGGCGGCGTGGAGCACGCGGTGAGGAGCGCGAGACCGAGGACGCAGAATAAAGGAAGGACGGGACGGATGGAACTCATGAGCGTGTGGGAGTTTTGAGTATGAAATTAGTAGGAGAATTTCTCGCCGGGGAGGGCGGGAGTGAGGGCAGGTGAGACGCGGCGCTTGCTGGCGGCTTCGTAGCCGTGGGCGACCTTGATGAGATTGAGGTCATCAAACGGACGGCCGATGAACTGGATGCCGATGGGGAGGTTTTTCTCCTTGGTGTAGCCGCCGGGCATGATGACGGCGGGCAGGCCGGTGACGGACGTGAGGGTGTTGATATCGCCGGGGGCCTGGGTGCCGGAGCCCTCGGGGGGAGGAGTGGTGCGATAAGGAAGCACGACGGCATCAAGCTTGAACTTGATCATGAGGTCCTCGACGGCGTCGCGGAGGGCGTCCTTGAGGGCGAAGCGGGCGAGGTAATCGGGGCTGCGATCGGGGGAAGGGAGCGTCATGGCCTTCAGGTAACGCTCGTGGATCTCGCTGTGTCCGGCGGCGGCGAACATGTCCTCGATCTTCTTGAACGGACGGTCTGGCCCGAGACGTTCGAGGTAGGCGTTGGCGGCGGGGATGAGCTCGTAAGGATGGGTGGTGCCGGCGGTGTCGCTGGCGGAGGCGTTGCGCAGGTTGGTGCCGGTCTCGACTGGATCGAGGATGAGGGCACCGCCCTTTTTGAGGTCAGCGACAGCTTGTTCGAAAAGGGCGATGACCTCGGGGTCGATCTTGCCGGTGGTGAACATCTCGCGGAGGACGCCGATGCGTTTGCCGGCGAGGGAAGGCGTGCCGAGCTGGGCGGCGAGGTCGGCGGGTGGGAAGTGGCCAATGCCCTCGAAGGTGCCGAGGTCCTCGGCATCCCAGCCGACGATGGCGCCGAGGGTGGCGGCGGCGTCGTAAACGGAGCGGGTCATGGGGCCGGCGCGATCCTGGGTGGGGCCGCGCGGGACGATGCCGGTGCGGGTGACAAGGCCCTGGGTGGCGACAATACCGACGAGACTGTTGTAGGAGGAGGGGATTTGCACGGAGCCGCCGGTGTCGGTGCCGATGCCGATGGTGGAGAAATAGGCGGCGACGGCGGCACCGGTGCCGTTGGAAGAGCCACCGGGGGAATGGGCGAGGTTGTAGGGATTGAGCGTGGCGCCGATGGGGTGCTGGTTAAAGGCGTCGTCGCCGAACCAGTTTACGGTGGAAACTTTGGCGAGCACGATGGCACCGGAGGCGCGCAGACGCTCGACGACGCCAGCGTCGCGCGGCGGGATGGGAGTGCCGAAAGGCTTGAAGCCGGAGGTGGTGGGCAGGCCGGCGACGTCCACGAGATCCTTGATGACGACGGGTATGCCGTGGAGGGGAGAGCGGCGGCCCTTGGTTTTGCGCTCGGCGTCGAGGGCCTTGGCCTCGGCGAGGGCGTTTTCGTTGAGGTAGATGACGGAGTTGATTTTCGGCCCCTGTTTATCGTAGGCCTCGATGCGTTTTAGGTAGAGCGAGATCAGTTTCTCCGAGGAGAGAGCGCCGGCATCGGTGGCGGCATTGATGTCGGCGATGGTGGCGGTGGAGAGGTCGAATTCCGCCGCGCGGACTTCGACTGGAATGACCAATGCCGAATGACCGATGACCAATGAACTGAGCACGAGGCGGGTGTGGTGGAAGAGTCGCATGTTGGTGGGCGGTGTTAGAGAGATAGCCGGAATGACAAATGCCGAATGTCCAATGACCACGGCGGCTAGGAGGCGAGAGGCTAGACGTGGAAAGGTATGGTACAGAGCGCGAGTCGACTTAGTAGGAGAACTTTTCGCCGGAGAGCGGAGGCGTGGTGGTGGCGGGGATACGGCGCTTGGTGGCCTGTTCGTAAGCGTAGGCGACCTGGAGGACGGTGAGGTCGTCGAACGGAGCGCCCATAAACTGGATGGCGACGGGAAGGTTTCCCTTGGCATAGCCCATGGGCACCACGCAGGAGGGCAGACCGAGGGAGGAGGATAGGGAGTTCACGCCAGGGCGAGGCCCGCCGCCGCCTTGGCGGGCGTTGGGTCCGGTCTCAAGCGGAGGCGGAGGCTCGGCGCTGAAGGGGAGGATGAAGGCGTCGAGGGCGTAGCGTTCCTTGACCTCGGAGAGGAGCTTGATGTGCGCGAGGCGGGCGCGGTAACGAGCCTGGTAGTCGGCGCTCACGGTGGGCGACGGGAGGTTGAGGGCGGTGACCATGGAGCGGGAGAATTTATCGAAGCCGACCTTCTCCATCATCTCGCGGGTGGTCTTGAATGGCCGGCCGGGGCCAAGGCGGGCGAGGTAGGCGTCGGTGGCGCCGATTTTTTCATACTCGGCGGTGCGCATGCGCGGCTGCGAAGTATCGAAAGCGAGTGAAGGATTACCGCTCAGGACGGGGTCTACGATCTGGGCGCCGGCCTTGCGTAGGTCCTCGATGGCTTTTTCAAAAATGGCGTTGCCCTCGGTGAATTTCTCGCCGGCGGGAACCATTTCGCGAAGGACGCCGAGGCGGCGGCCGACGAGTGACTGGCCCTTGAGCGAGGTGGTCCAGTCTGAAGTCGGGTGATGGCCGAGGGCGGAGTGGGTGGTGAGGTCCTCGGCATCCCAGCCAGCGATGATGGAGTAAAGCGCGGCGGCGTCGGCGACGGTCTTGGCGAGCGGGCCGGGACGATCCTGGGTGGCGCCGCGCGGGACGATGCCGGCGCGGGAGACCATGCCGTAGGTGCCGACAAAGCCGACCGATGACGTATTGGAGGCGGGGCTTTGCACGGAGACGGACGTATCGGTGCCGACGGCGAGCGGGGCGAAGGAAGCGGCGATGGCGACACCGGAGCCGTTGGAAGAGCCGCCCGGTGAGTGGGCGAGATTGTAGGGATTCGGGGACTCACCGATGGGATGCGTGTCGAGGAAACCCTTACCAAACCAATTGGTGGTGGAAACCTTGGCGAGGATGATACCGCCGGCGGCGTGGATGCGGGCGACGACGGTGGAATCGCGCGGGGCTATGGGGGCGCCGAAAGGAGTGAAGCCGGCGGTGGTCGGCATGCCGGCGGTGTCAATGAGGTCCTTGAGCACGACGGGCAGACCGTGGATGGCGGAGCGCGGCCCCTTGGCCTTGCGCTCGGCGTCGAGGGCGCGGGCCTGGGCGAGGGCGGCGGGATTGAGGGTGATGACGCAGTTAACCTTGGGACCCTGTTTATCGTAGGCCTCGATGCGGGCGAGGTAGAGGGAAACGAGTTTCTCGGACGTGAGCGTGCCGCCGGCCATGGCGGCGTTGAGCTCGGCGACGGAGGCAGTGGTCAGATCGGCTTCCGCTGCGCGGAGGTCGACTGAAATGACCAATGACGAATGACCAATGACCAATGCGGCGAGCGTAGTGCGAAGGAGTTTCATAAGCGGGAGGTGGTAGCTTTTTTAGTAAACGAATTTTTCGCCGGGGAGGGCGGGCGTGGTGCTGGGATTAACACGATTGGCGGAGGCTTTTTCGTAGGCGTGGGCGGCCTTTAGGACGGCCAGGTCGGTGAAAGGAGCGCCGAGGAACTGGATGCCCATGGGCAAGCCCTCGGTGGTGTAGCCACCGGGGACGATGACGGACGGCAGTCCGTTGTTTGAAACGAGACTGTTGCCGGTGCCGCCGACACCCGGGGCGGAGAGCTTGGCGGGGGGCAGAGTGCTGAACGGCACGACCAGGGCGTCGAGATCATGTTTTTCGCAAAGCTCGGTGATGGCGGCGCGGAGTTGGGTGCGCAGGCGCTGGCGGGCGAGGTAGTCGGGGCTTTGCTCGGGTGGCGGGAGCAGGAGGGCGTCGTTCATCGCCTTGGCGAACTGATCGGGGC
>JBILJE010000025.1:0-17828 GCA_044377395.1 Rariglobus sp.
TCCGGCACCTCAACCTCGCGACCGACGGCGCGCAGGAGATTAAGAACCGTGGCGCGATCCGTGGCGCTGAGGGGCGCGAGCGAGCACCAACCGGTCATTCCAGCACCGATGGCGCTGGGGGTGTTGGGCATGGTGCGCACGATGTTGCGTGCCGTGGGGAATGCGCTGGCAAGGCGCGCAAGCGTTTTGGCGGCGAGCACCGAGATCACCAGTTTTCCTGCGCAAAGTGTCGCGAGGCGTGGGTCGAGGGTTGCAAGGTGCTGGGGCTTGAATGCAACCACCACGATGTCAGCGTCGGCCAACAATGAATCGGCTGTCGCGGCTAGGCGGATACCGGTGCGCTCGGCGAGTTTTTGCGCGCTGGCTCCGGTGCCGCCGAGACACGCCAAGTTGGCGGGAGTACAGACGTTTTTGGCAAGCAGTCCGGTGACAATGGCGGAGGCCATGTTGCCGGCTCCGATAAAGGCGATCTTGGGCATGGTGAGGGGGCGGTCGACGATGGCGTCAGGGCGGGGGCGATTAGGGGGCTTACTCGTCATCAGCCTCGCCAATCAGGTTGGAGGGAATGATGTTGGCATTGGCTGTGACGCAGCGCTTTTTTTTGCGCTCCAGCGGGTGGGTAATCACCGCGACTGCGCCGCCACCGATTCGATTAACGAGTGCTACCTCGCCACCGAGATTACGCATAGAGTGGCGGGCCACCGTGAGCCCCATGCCTCCGCCCACTTTGCTTTTCGTGCCGACAAAGGGTTCAAACATACTGTCGCGGATGTTCTCGTCTATGCCCACTCCGTCGTCAGCAACGGTGATTTCTAGCATGCGACACTCGGGTTTATTCAGCAATGTAGTGCGAAGCCAAACGGTGCGTTCGGTGGTTGGTTTTTCACCGTAGGACTCAAAGGCGTTTTGGATGAGTTTGAGCAGTACGTCCTCGATCATCTCGCGTTGGGTATCCAAGTGAATGTTGCCGAGTGCATTTTCGACAATAACAGGGGCAGTGATCGGTTGTGTCGCCTGGAAACGAGCGACTGCCATGCGGATGATCTCGTCGAGAGGACAGGAAACAAATTGTGCCCGTGACTGGGAGACCATCGTTCCCAGTTGGCGAATGATATCTATGATGCGCAGCACGGCCTTTTCGACCTGTTGCGCATTTTTTTTCACCAGTGCGGGCTTGTCGTTGTGCAACTGAACGAGGTCGAGATAACCTAGGGCGACACCGAGCAGGTTGTTGAGGTTATGGGCAATGCCCTGGGTGACGGCGCCGATGGTTGCCGTGCGACGCACCTCGTCGAGGCGATGCTGGATGTCTCGCATCTCGCGGTTGATATTCGCGAACCGCAGTTGGGTTCGAACGCGGGCGAGTGTTTCATCTGCCTCGATCGGTTTGGTGATATAGTCCACCGCGCCGACTCCAAGGCCGACGATCTTGCCGTTTTGGGAGTCATCCGCCGTCACAAAAATAACCGGAATGTGGCGGGTTTTTTCGTCGGCTTGAAGGCGCTCGCAGACCCCGAATCCGTCGATGTCGGGCATCTGCACATCGAGCAAAACCAGATCGGGCTGCGTCTGCGCAACCATCCCGAGTGCTTCCGTCCCGCTGCTGGCCGTCAGCGTTTCGATCCCCGCTTTGCCCAAAATCTGGCTGATGAGCTCGACGTTGCAGGGTTGGTCGTCGACGACCAAAACTTTGGGGCGAGGCATGGGCGAGTGGGACGGAGTGGAACTCAACGGGTTGGATGCGTTATTTCACCCATTCAGGCGTGGTTCTGTCGGTGCGCCTTGACCGTGTTCTTCATGAGCATGGCCACGGTCATCGGGCCCACTCCGCCGGGCACGGGGGTGATCTTAGCCGAGAGCGGCGAAACCGAGGGGAAGTGGACGTCTCCCGTGAGGCGATACCCCGTCTTTTTGCTCGGATCTGGAACACGGTTAATGCCCACGTCGATGATGACTGCACCGGGCTTAACCATGTCGGCGGTGACGAATTCGGCGCGGCCAATCGCGGCGATAAGCACGTCGGCTTGGCGGGTGATGGCGGCGACGTCCTTGGTGCCGGAGTGGCAAATGGTAACCGTGCCGTTGGCGCCGGCTTTTTTCTGGAGGGCGAGCAGGGCAACGGGTTTGCCGACAATAAGTGAGCGGCCGAGGACCACAACGTGTTTACCCTTCAGGTCGGTGCCTGAGCGGGCGAGCAGTTCCATGATGCCAGCGGGGGTGCAGGCGACGAAGCCGGTGTCGTCTTCTTGGGCAACCTTGCCGATGTTCAGGGTGTGGAAGCCGTCGACGTCCTTGTGGGCGGCCAGGCGGCGGAAGGCGGCGGGCTCGTCGAGGTGTTTGGGCAAGGGCGATTGGACGAGAATGCCGTCCACGGTCGGGTCGTTATTGAGCTCGTCGATGAGCTTTTCGAGCTCGACCTGAGTGATGCTGGCTGGAGGCAGGATGATGCGACTCTCGATGCCGATGGCGGCGGCGGTTTTTTGTTTCTTGGTCACATACGAGACGGAGGCCGGGTCTTCGCCTACACGCACAAGCGCGATGCAGGGCTTACGGCCGGAGAGAGCGGCCACTTGGGTGGTGAGTTCGGCGACGATGTCCGCCGCGATTTGGTTACCGTCGATCAGTTCCATGATGTTAAAATGATTAGCCCACGAAACCCACAAAACACACAGAAGAATTCATGATTTCGAATTCCGTGTGGTCCGTGTGTTCCGTGGGCAATAAGTTCGGGTTCGGGAGGTTTAGCGAAGCTGCAGGCTTTCGGCGACGACGACCATCTCGGTGCTGCCGGGGACGGAGCGGGCGGTACCGTAAACGACGACGGTGCGGTCGACGTATTTGTTGAGCTGTTCGGTGGCGAGCAGCTTGCTGATGTCCACGTAGGCGTAGCGGGCGCCAGCGGCGTCGGTGAGTTGGAACTCGTAAGGACGGCGGGGGCGCAGAGGGTGGTAGGTGGAGGCGAATTTACCCTGGAATAGGCGGGGCAGGACGCTGGATCCACCGTCACCTACGGGGGCGGCACGGCCGATGTTAACCACGGCTGGGGTGGGCGCGGCGGCGGTGGCAGAAGAGTCCGTAACGGGTGCCGAGGTCACGGCAGCGGCCGGTGCTGGCGCGGGGGTCTTGGCTGCGGCAGGGGTTGCGGGTTTGGCGGTGATTTTGATGAAGCCGGTCACCGGCTTGCTGAGGCGGAACTTGGTCCACTTGCCGCGGTAGTCGATGATCTCGGTCTGGTCGCCCTTTTCGGCGATCACGAAGACGGGAGAACCGGTCTTGGGCTCGGTCAGGTAGGGCGAACCGGGGCGCACGTCGAGCGCTTTGGAGACGTCCTTGTTGGCGGCATAAACCTCATGCGGACCAGCTAGGGTGACGGCGGTCCAGCCGGCGGGAACATTGGAGCCGTCGACCGTGATGACAGGCTCGGTGCCGGCCTTCAGCGTGGCGAGGACCGTGGTGGTCGCATCGGCTTTGGCGTAAACCGGTGTGGCCTCGGTCAAAGGTGCGGCTTGCAGGCCGACGTTGAGTGCGCCGAAGAGGGCGAGGAGAAGGGTGGTGGGCTTCATGATTTTTTAGCGGTGCGTTGAGCAAGTGCGACGGCGAGCGGATGGTGGCCGGGGTCCTTGAAAAGAGAGTTAATTTCTTTGATGGAAAGCTGTTTCATTGCCCGCATAGGAATTCCTTTAAGAGGGAAAGAGCCGATCTGGTAGCGGCGCAGACGTTTTACATCGTAGCCAAGTTTGCCGAAAAGCACGCGGATCTCGCGTTTTTTGCCATGGTGCATGGCGACGTCCATGCTTTCGGATTCCTCGCTTTTGCCAGCGTTGACCAAGGTGGCGTACTCGACCTTGAGGTGTTCGCCCTCATGCGTGAGACCGCGGATGAGCTGGGAAATGCGCGATTGAGGGAAGGGTTTTTTGAGCGATACGAAGTAGCGTTTCACCACCACATTGCTCGGGTGCATCAACCGATGGGCGAGATCGCCGTCGGTGGTGAGGATCAGCAGCCCCTCACTTTCTTTGTCGAGACGGCCGGCGCAGAAGAAGCGGAACTTGGAGAATTCGCGGGGGAGCAAATCGAAGACCGTGTCGGGGTTAAACGGATCGTCGTTGGAGCAGACCAAGCCGCGGGGCTTGTGCATCGCCAGCGTGATCTTGGGTTGCGGGGCAACGTGTTTAATGGGCTTGCCGCTGACGGTAACCTTGTCTTCGCCTGGAGTGACCTTTTGGCCGGGGATCGCCTTTTTGGCGTTCACCCAGACTTCGCCTTCACGGATCAGGACCTCGGCATCACGGCGCGAGCAGATGCCGGTTTCGGCTAGGTATTTTTGCAGACGGATAGGCTCAGGTTCGCTCATGAGCGAGTGAGTTGGCTAGAAAGCGCAGGCCGACGCAAGCCCGCGTCACGTTGAATGTAACTAAGGGCTTGCGGGGGCGTGCGACCGGCGCTCAATTTGCGGTTTTATGTCCGCTCCCGAAGCCACCTCCGCATTTTCTAAAGATCATCCGTTCCCGGCGAAAGTCACCGAGAACCGCTTGCTGAACAAAGCCGGCTCCGTAAAAGAGACTCGGCACATCGTCGTTAATCTGGGTGACAGCAGCCTTTCGTATAAGGCTGGCGATTCGCTCGGAGTATTCCCCACCAATCGTCCGGTTGAGGTTGCCGAGATCATCGAACGCATCGGTGCGACCGGCGACGAACTCGTTTCCCCTGCGATGCTCAAGCTCGCTTCGCCAATCACCTTGCTTGAGGCGCTTTCGCATCGCTTGGCCCTCTCCAGCCCGACGGTTAAAATCCTCAACACGCTTAACGCCAAAACCACGGACTTCGTTGAGAAGGCCAAGCTCGAGGCCTTGCTCAAGCCCGAGGCCAAGGAGGCTCTCACCGCTTATCTCGATGAGCGTGAATACGTCGATATCCTAGCGGAGTACGCGCACACCAAACTCACGCCGCAGGAGTTGGTCGACCACATGCGCAAGTTGATGCCTCGCCTGTATTCGATCGCCTCGTCCCCGCGGATGCACCCGCACGAGATTCATCTCACTGTCGCGATTGTTCGCTATACGACCAACCACCGCGAACGCCACGGTGTCTGCTCTACTTTCCTTGCCGACCGGGTGCGCGTGGGCGAGACCCCGACCCCGATCTTTGTCTCCAACTCCCACTTTGGTCCGCCCGAGGATCACTCCAAGGACGCCATCATGGTCGGTCCGGGGACTGGCATCGCGCCGTTCCGCGCTTTCTTGCAGGACCGCGTCGCCGCCGGCGCCACGGGGCGTAATTGGGTGTTTTTCGGTGACCAGAAGAGTCATACCGACTTCCTCTACCAAGAAGAGTGGGAGAAGTACCTCGCTGATGGTAAATTGACCCACCTCGACCTCGCTTGGTCGCGCGACCAGTTGCTCAAAGTTTACGTGCAGGACAAGATGCGCGAAAAGGCCGCCGAGCTTTGGGCCTGGATTAACAACGGTGGTTATTTCTTCGTCTGCGGTGATGCCAAGCGCATGGCCAAGGACGTCGACGTCGCCCTTCACGATGTGATCTCTCAGCAGGGTGGTATGACCATCGAGCAGGCGGTCGACTACGTGAAACAAATGAAGAAGGACAAGCGCTACCAGCGCGACGTCTATTAAGGTCGGAAGTAGCGAGTAGTGAGTAGCGGGTAGCGAGCATCACGGACTCGACCCGTTTCCGCTACGGCGCTTGCCCAACTTCCTCTGCCTACCGCCTGCCTACTACTCGCTACTCACTACCCACTACTCGCTACTATTTCATGACCTTCACTAACCGCACTGCACTCGTCACCGGCGCCGGCCGTGGCATTGGTAAAGCCATTGCCGAAAAACTCGCCGCAAGTGGCGTCACCGTTATTTGCGTTTCCAAATCGGCTGAATCCTGCGGGGCGGTCGCTGCAGCAATCACCGCTACGGGCGGAAAAGCCGTGGCTCGCGCCGTCGATGTCTCCGATGGTGCCGCTGTGGCACTCGCCTCCGCCGAGTTGCTCAAGGAGTTTGGCAAGATTGATATCCTTGTGAACAACGCCGGTATTACCCGCGATGGCTTGTTGGCCCGCATGTCTGACGACGACTGGAACGCCGTACTACAGACCAACCTGAACAGCTGTTTTTATTGGACCAAGGCGATCGGTTGGCCGATGTGCCGCAATCGTTGGGGGCGCATCATCAACATTTCCTCGGTCACCGGCATCATGGGTAATGCAGGCCAGGCCAACTACGGTGCTGCCAAGGCTGGCATGATCGGCTTCACCAAGTCCATCGCCAAGGAATTCGCCAAGCGCGGGGTCACGGCCAACGTCGTCGCCCCCGGCTTCATCAAGACCGATATGACCGCCGAACTCAGCGAAGAGGTGCAGAAGGGCGCGACGGCGCTTATCCCCATGCAGCGCTTCGGTGAAGCCGCCGACATCGCCAACGCCGTCGCTTTTCTCGCTTCCGAAGAATCATCCTATGTTACCGGCCAAGTTTTTGCCGTTGACGGCGGTATGGCGATGTGACCCTTTTCAACCCCTCAGCAAATAATACTATGGCCGACCAAAAAACCATCGAACAACGCGTCAAAGAAATCATCGTTAATCAGCTTAACGTGAATGAAGAGCAGATCACTCCCCAGGCCTCTTTCCTGGACGATCTCGGCGCCGATTCTCTCGACACCGTCGAGCTGATCATGGCCTTCGAAGAAGAGTTCAAGGACGAGATCAAGGGCGAAATCCCCGAGTCCGACGCTGAGAAGCTCACCACCGTGGGCCAAGTCGTTGAGTACATCACCGGCAAAGCCGCTGCCAAGTAATCGATTTCTGTCTTTTGGCGTTCTACCGAGCCTCTCACGAGACTGTCCGGTAGGACGCCTTTTTTTTGGGCCTCGCCGACCTGCTCGAATTGGTACAGGCCGCCTCCTCCTGTGGCGACCACTGACCAGACTGGCCCACCATTCCCTGATTCATTGTTACTATTATCCTCCATGGAAACTCTCCCTGCATCCCAGCGCGTCGTTGTTACCGGTCTTGGTGCCATTCACGGTCTCGGCCACGACGTGGATTCTTTTTGGGCCAGTCTGCTGGCTGGTAAACCTGGCATCGATCGGGTTTCGCTCTTCGATCCCACCGCTTTCGCCACCCAAGTCGGTGCCGAGGTTCGTGACTGGAATGCAGAGCTTTTCATGGACCCGAAGGAAGCGCGTCGCAATGACCGCTACACCCACTTCGGCTTCTGCGCCGCCAAACAGGCGTTTAAGGACTCCGGCCTCGACATGGCGCAGGAGGATCCCGATCGCGTCGGCGTCGTCATCGGTTCGGGCATCGGTGGTATGATGACCTACGAGACGCAGCTGAAAAAACTCTTCGACGGCGGCCCCCGCAAGGTCTCGCCCTTCACCATTCCGGCGCTGATTGGAAACATCTGCTCGGGCATGTTTGCCATCGAGATTGGTGCCCGCGGCCCCAATTTTGGCATCGTCTCGGCCTGTGCCACCGGTACTCACGCCATCGGCGAGGCCATGCACATGATCAAACGTGGCGATGCAGACGTGATGATCGCCGGCGGTGCCGAGGCCGCCATCACCCCCTTTGCTTACGCCAGTTTCTGCTCGATGCGCGCGATGAGCACGCGCAACGACGATCCCGCCACCTCCAGCCGCCCCTTCTCTTTGGGCCGCGACGGTTTTGTCATGGGCGAAGGCGCGGGCGTCCTCGTTCTCGAATCGCTTGAGCATGCGCAGAAACGTGGTGCCCGGATTTACGCCGAGGTGGGTGGCTATGCGGCCACCGCCGACGCCCACCACATCACCATGCCCGATCCCGAGGGCAAGGGTTTGGGCATGGCAATGACCCGTGCGCTCAAGGCCTCCGGGGTCACCCCCGACCAAGTTGACTACATTAACGCCCACGGCACCAGCACCCCGTATAACGATAAGTTTGAGACGCTCGCCATCAAGCGAGTGTTTGGTGATCGCGCCAAGTCCGTCGCCATTAGTTCGACCAAGTCGATGACCGGCCACCTTCTAGGTGCGGCTGGCGGCATCGAGAGTGTGATCAGCGTGAAAACGATTCACACCCAGTCGATCGCGCCGACGATCAACCTTCACGAGCCTGATCCCGAGTGCGACCTAGACTACGTTCCAAACGTGGCACGCCAAGCCAAGGTGAAGGTCGTGATGAGTAACAACCTCGGCTTTGGTGGTCAAAACGCCGCCGTGGTGTTTAAGGCGCTTTAACTGAGTCTTTAGCCGTTTGAAGTAGCGCAGACTTCCAGTCTGCTTCGACCGAGAATGCAGAATGGAAGTCTGAGCTACTTTGGGCCACTTGCGGCTATGGCTTTATTTAATATCAAAAGCTAGATGGTTGTAGACTTTGTTTGGATAAGGGATGGACGACCGCCGTGTCGCCCGTGCCTCGATCCAGAGACCACACGGAGGTGGTCCCTCCCAAAGTCTAAATTCAAAGAGACGGTGGTATAACACGCTCAGATTAAGGCGATGCCGAAGTGGGTTGGCTGGCGGCGGCCGGTTCGGATGTGCTATTGGATTTGGTCTGCGCCCAGCGGCTCGACCACAGCGGGCGGCGCTGATCATAGCCGTAGCCGATGGTTTGTTCGATAAACCGGTTTATCATCCACGAAACGGCCAAGATGGGGAGAAACGATGCCCACAAAAGCCGGTCTTCGCATACCCCTGACCAGCCCAGGTAGGCCGCAATCACCACGGCAACATGGTAGTGGCACAGGTAAATCGGATAGGACAGGTTGCCGAGTCGGCGGTCCCATTCGACCCAGCGCGGCGAGCCACGCAGGCCGGCGAGAACAAGTATCAGGTAGCTGGAGAAAATCGTGTTGATGTAGAGCGGCGCCACCGAGTGGTCTTTAAAAAGTCCAGGCCGGATCGCTTCGAAGACAAAGGGCGCAACCAGGAGAAGGCATACCAAGGGGATGCGCGGGCGGGTGAAAGCACACAGTTGTTTTTGGAAATGGAACAGGCAGCAACCAGCACCGTAGCAGATCGCCGCATTTTGGAACGTGGTGTAGACCTCCATCAATCCCAGTCCGCGCATGACATGGGACAGCGCATACACGACGCCAGCTACGAACCACGCCAGGGTGAGCCAACGGTACCGTGCGAACGGGAAAAATATCAGCACGCAGAAGAACAGCTCGCGAAAAATCGTCCACGCCTGGGGGACCAACTTGGGCGTCCGCATGTGCCAGCCCCAAATGAAGATGTTTTCAAACCACCCCTGTACGCCGACGGGCATGCCTATTTCTCCACCTGTAAGCGCCTCGGCGCGTTGGCTGAGGGCCGGAAACTGCAGCATGACTATCGCGCAGCCCACCATGGCAAGGTAGGGTGGATAGATACGTAAAAAGCGGTTGGTCGCAAAGTCGGCGAGGCCGGCCGGTGACAGCGTATATTTCTTGGTGATGACCAGCGTCATCAAGAAACCGCTCAAGGTGTAAAAGGCATAAACCGAATACCAGCCGATCACGTGGCGGCCGGTAAGGTGGAAATCGACGACTAATAACGCGAGCGCGAGTCTAAATGTGCCGAACATGTCTCATCCTCGCACCGACGCGGGAAATCGCGAATAGGGTGATATTCTACCGTGATTGCCGTGGGTTTCACATCATCCGCGTAACGTGTGGGGTGGATGAGTAGGTAGTAACACTTAACGAGTCGGATCGAAAGTAGCTCGGTGCTTTAGCCCGCATCGACGATTGAGCCAGAAATACTCGCAAACCCGCGGGCTAAAGCACCGTATTGCGCTACTTACTTTTCACTCACGGTTAAGCCCCCGCCGTACGCTGGCAGATACCACCTATGCGTACCGGCGAACTGATTTACTCAGCGTGGCGACGCACCCAAAAAACCGCGCTGGCCGAGCCAGTAAATGCAGTCGGTGTCCCAAGGCGGGGCGCCGGCGCCATGGGCTGGTAGGCCGATGCCGTGTTTACCTTTTTGGTAGATGTGCAGGTCGAAGGGCACCTTGGCGTGGCTGAGCGCCGTGGCGAAGAGCAGTGAGTTTTCCACCGGCACGGCTTCGTCTTCGGCCGTGTGCCAAATGAAACAGGCTGGGGTTTGCGCGGTGACTTGCTGCTCGTTGGATAGGAATTTAACCCGATCCGCGGGCGGGTTTTGGCCGAGCAGGTTGGTTTTGGATCCTTGGTGCGTGTAGATCTCCAAGGTGATTACCGGATAACACAAAATACCGAGGTCAGGGCGGGAGCTTTCGCGTTCAATCGGATCGGTGGCGTCGGCTTGGCCAGCGTCAAAGTGGGTGAGCAGGGTCGAGGCTAGGTGGCCGCCGGCCGAGGAACCCATGATGCCAATACGGGCGGGGTCGAGACCGTCGCGACGCGCCCAGGCGCGCACCGTGCGCAGGCCGCGAGCCGCGTCGTTGAGCATGACCGGATGGCGGTAGCCGTGGGAGCCGAGGCGGTATTGTAAAACGTAACAGGTGACTCCTTGGGCCACCAGCCACTCGGCGTAGCCTTTGCCCTCGTGTGAGGCCAAGGCGCCGTAACCGCCACCGGGCAGGATCAGCATCGTGGCGCCGTTGCGTTTTTCGGCGGTCGGCAGGTAGGCGGTGAACGCGGGGATGTCCTGCGGTTTGTCACCGAGGGCATCGGGAGCGGCGGAGGACCAGAGGGGAATGGGCGCGGCGTTCATGGGATAGGCGTTAATATGTAAAATGCCGGCAACCATTAGTGCGGGCGAAACAACATGCGCCGAAGCTGGACATGTGGTCGTCGCCGGAAAACAAGAATCTTAACGAAATGCCTGTTTCTCCGCGCGACCTTCCCATCTACGAACTCGAATCCGCTCTCCTGGCGAGCCTGCGCGCACAGGGCCGGATCATCGTGCAGGCTCCCACCGGCTCGGGTAAATCCACCCAACTGCCGCAGATGCTCCACGCCCACGGGTTTCTGGAAAAGGGCGAGGTCGTCGTCCTCCAACCGCGTCGACTCGCCGCGCGTATGTTGGCCAAACGCGTGGCCGAGGAGATGCGCTGCGAGCTCGGTGCCGAGGTCGGCTATCAAATCCGCCTGGAGTCGCGGGTGTCGGCGCGCACCAAGATCCGCTTTGTAACCGAGGGTATTCTCCTTCGGCAAATGTCCTTCGACGCCACGCTCAAGGGCATCGCGGCGCTCATTTTCGACGAGTTTCACGAGCGCCATCTCTACGGCGATATCTCGCTGGCGCGCGCCTTGCAGATCCAGCAAACCACCCGTCCCGATCTGAAAATCGTGGTCATGTCGGCGACGCTCGACGCCGTGGTGTTGAAAACGTACCTCGCCCCGTGCGACGTACTCACTTCGCAAGGACGCAGTTTTCCGGTGGTCATCGAATACCAGCCGAAGGCGGTTAACTTTGATCAAGATCCGGTGTGGGAGGCAGCGGCCCGCGAGTGTGTCCGTGTCGCCAACCGAACCACCGGCGACTTTTTGGTGTTCATGCCCGGCTCCTACGAGATCAACCGGACCTTGCAGGCTTTGCAGGTGCAGCGCGATCTGCGCGACTTCGTGATTTTCCCGCTGCACGGCGAATTGCCCCCCGAGCAGCAGGACCGCGCCGTGTCGCGCTACGAGCAGCGCAAGATCATCGTCTCGACCAACGTCGCGGAAACCTCGCTGACGATCGATGGCGTGACCGTGGTGATCGACTGCGGCTTGGCCCGCGTGGCGCGCTTCGATCCCAATCGAGGGATCAACACCCTGCTCATCGAAAAAGTCTCCCAGGCCAGCGCCGACCAACGCGCCGGTCGCGCCGGTCGCACCGCCCCAGGTGTGTGCGTGCGCCTGTGGACTGAGCGCGAGCATGCGCAACGGGCGTTGCAGGAGTTACCCGAGGTGCGCCGGCTCGATCTGTCCGAGGTGGTGCTGACGCTCAAAGCCAGCGGCATCGACGACATCGCGGCATTTCCTTGGCTGGAAAAGCCGGAGCCGAAGGCGCTGGAGCGCGCCGAAATGTTGCTGGCGGATTTGGGCGCGTTAGGCGGCAAACGTCGGACGTTGACCGAGACCGGCCGCCGTATGCTGCGCTTTCCGGTGCACCCGCGTTATGCGCGCATGCTCTTGGAGGCAGACGCGCGCGGATGCGTGCGCACGGTGGCGTTGATGGCCTCGCTGACCCAAGGCCGCTCGTTCCTGATGCGCGGGGCAACCCGCGACGTGGACGACGCCCGAGACGACCTTTTGGGCGAGGAAACCGAGAGCGATTTTTTCCTGCTGATGCGGGCGTGGCGTTACGCCGAACAGGCCAGTTACTCCGTTGATGCCTGCCGTCGCTTGGGTATTCACGCCCAAGGCGCGCGCCACGTCGGGCCGTTGTTCAAACAGTTCTTGGAAATCGCCGCCAAGGAGGGCCTCGACGTGAGCGAGCAAGCGCTCGATAGCACCGCGGTGCGCAAATGCGTGCTGGCGGGCTTTTCCGACCAGTTGGCCAAGCGCCTCGATGCCGGCACGCTGCGCTGCGATTTGGTGCACAACCGCCGTGGTATGCTTGCCCGTGAAAGTGCGGTGCAAAAGGCCGCCTTGCTGGTGGCTGCCGAGATCAGCGAAGTCGAGGGACGCGGCGGCGAGGTCAGTGTGTTGCTCTCCCTCGGCACCGCCATCGAGGAAGCGTGGCTCAAGGAGCTGTTTCCGGCGGATTACCGGGACGCAGTCGGCGTGGTCTATGACGAGTCGGCACGACGAGTAATTGCGCGTCGCGAACGGCGCTTTCGCGACCTTGTTCTGGAGTCGAAACTCACCGCCGACGAACCGCCAGCGAGCGATGCGGCGGCGCTGTTGGCCCGCGAAGTGTTGGTGGGTAACATCATTCTCACCGAGTGGAACGAGGCGGTGGACCAGTGGATCGTGAGGGTCAATCGCCTCGCCGAATGGTTCCCCGAGCTGGAGGTCACGCCGATCACCGAGGCCGACCGCGCCACGTTGGTCGAGCAGGTGTGTTATGGCAGCTACGGGGCGCGCGAGTTGAAGGACAAACCGGTCATGTCGGCGTTGCGCGACTGGCTGCGCCCGGAGCAACTCGCCGTGCTCGACGACTACCTGCCGGAAAAACTGACGATGGGCAACGGCCGCAAAGCCCGCCTGACCTACCACAAGGAAGGCCCGCCTGTATTGAGTGCGCGGATTCAGGAGCTGTTCGGCGTTGATGGGCGCTTCACCATCGCCCACGGCCGGGTGGCGGTGAAGTTCGAAGTGCTCGCGCCCAATCATCGGGCGATCCAGGTCACCGACGACCTGACGAGTTTTTGGCGCGACATGTACCCGAAGGTGAAGGCGGAACTTTCGCGGCGTTACCCGCGCCACGAGTGGCGCTGATACTCCTTAGCGTTCAAGTTGAGGTTTACGGCATCCTTGAGCTCACGCTCAAGGCCACACGCTTCTCGGACGCACTTTTCGTGGCCTTGAGCGTGAGCTCAAGGTGTTGGCCCAATGGTTCCGATCCTCAGGAGCCAAGAAAGTAAGCTCATCTTGATAGCGAATTGGGACACGGGGGCAACGGGCTTGTCAGGTGCGGTGTGTCCGGTTCCGATAGCGGCCGCATGATGCTGTCCATCCATACCCGTAGGCAACTGGGCTATGCCGAGGGTTACTTGATGCTCGGTTTGAAGACCGAGGCGGCTGAGGCGTTGGGAGAAATCACCCAGTCTGAGCGCGACGCGACTCCGGTGTTGGTCATGGCGCTTACGGTGCACACCGAGCGCGCTGATTGGGTAAATGCAGCCCTCATCGGGGCCGTCGTGTGTGGCCGTGAGCCACATGAAGCGGGGCACTGGATCCAGTGGGCCTATGCCACCCGCCGTCACAGTGGGATTTTGGATGCGCGGACGATTTTAATGCACGGGCTCGGTCTGCATCCGCGTGAGCCGATGTTGCACTTTAACCTGGCCTGTTATGAGGCGCAGTTGGGCAACCTCAATGACGCGCGGGCGTTTCTTGAAACCGCCTGCGGTCTCGATGAGGCCTTCGCGAAAATGGCGCAAGCCGACGACGATCTCGCGCCTCTGCGTTTGTAGGCAGTAACACGCATTTTGTCAGATTAAGCTCTGAGGTAGCGGTGCTTTAGCCCGCAGGTTTGCGTCGTAATCTTCTCCCAATCGCCGATGCGGGCTGAAGCACCGCACTACTTTCGATCCGACAATTCGAAGGTAGCGCAGACTTCCAGTCTGTTCCGAACAGCAAAGCCTAACCCATTAGGTTAGGCTTTGCTGCTTATGGGCGCTGGTACACGACAGACTCACTGGTGCCAGCATGGGGCGCGATCCAAACGAGGTATTCGCCCGACTCCACCCGGTGCTTTCCGGCCCGGTCGATGAAACCGAGCGCTTCGTCGGTGAGGGTAAACTCCACTGTGCGGCTTTCCCCAGGCGCGAGGGTCAGCCGTTGCCAGCCGCGTAACTCCTGCGCGGGCCGTGCCCCTTCCGAGCAGGCGACGTCGCGCACGTAGAGTTGCGCCACGGCTTCCCCCGTGCGGTTGCCGGTGTTTTTAACCGTGGCACGGGCTTGGGCGGGTTTCCCCTCGGTTGTTGGCGCGACGATTTCCACCGAACCGAAGCTGAAGGTCGTGTAGGTGAGCCCGTAACCAAAGCGGTACAACGGGTCGCGCGTGAGATCGCGGTAATCCACCATGTCGGGCCGGCCAGTGGTCGCGTAGTTGTAATAAACCGGCACTTGGCCGGTTGCCCGCGGGAACGACATCGGCAGGCGCCCGACCGGGGCAACAGCGCCGCAGAGTACGGCGGCGAGCGCGGGACCGGCTTGCAGTCCGGGGTGCCAGGCTTGCACCAGCGCGTTGGCCTTTTCGGCGGTATCGGTGAGGGCCAGCGGGCGTCCGCTAAACACCACGACGACCAACGGTTTTCCCGTCGCGGCGAGGGCGCGCAACAACTCGGGTTGCCGCCCGGTGAGGGTGAGTTCGGCGCGGGAGGCGTTTTCGCCCGACCAGCCGCGCGGCTCGCCGACGGCGGCGATGATCACGTCGGCCTCGCGCGCGGCGGCGAGCGCCTGGGCGAAATCGGTTTCGTTGGCCACCGCAGCGCTGTGGTTGGCGGCTTCGTCAACGACCACGGAGCCGTCGGGCAGAGCGCGGGTGCGCGGGCCGGAGGGCAGTAAATCGCAGCCTCGGTTAACCGTGAGTGTGACGGTGGTTCCCAGGCGTTCGCGCAGGCCCGCCGCGAGCGTGACAACGTCTTCGCTGCGTCCGTGTCCGGGCCAGGTTCCAAGCATTTCAGTTGCGTCGTCGGCCAGCGGCCCGACCAGAGCGATACGGCGCACGCGCGCGGCTTGGGTTGCTTCCGCAGCGTGCGTTGCCGGCGCCACGGCGAGCGGTAAAACACCGTCGTTTTTAAGCAGAACGAGGGAGCGTGCGGCGGCTTCGCGTGCCAGCGTCACCGAGGCCGGTTGCAAGAAAGTGCGGGCGGGGGCGGCGGGATCGGCGAACGGGGTTTCAAACAGGCCGACGCTCAGTTTAAGACGGAGGACGCGCCGAACGGCTTCGTCGACGACAGCCAGCGGCACGCTGCCGTTGGCGACTTGGGCGGCGAGGGTTTCGCGGTAGCAACCCGACATCATGTCCATGTCGTTGCCAGCCAGCAGGGCGCGGCGGGCGGCTTCGGCACGGGTGGCCGCGTAACCCCACTCGATACTCTCCGCGACGCTGTTCCAGTCGCTCACGACCAAGCCGGTGAATTTCCACTCATCGCGCAGCACGCCGTTGAGCAGCGCGCCGTTGGCGACGGCGGGGATGCCGTCGATGGCGTTGAAGGCGCTCATCACGCCGAGGGCACCGGCTTGGATGCCGGCTTCGAAGGCGGGCAGGTGGGCGTTACGCAGCGTGAACGGCGTGATATCCGTGGTGTTGTAATCGCGCCCGCCGGTCGTCGCGCTGTAACCCACAAAGTGTTTGAGCGTGGCCGCCGCGCGGTCGGGCGCCGCGGGGTTGGTGCCCTGAAACCCGCGAACCGAAGATGCGACCAAACGCGCGCCGAGGTACGGGTCTTCGCCAAAGGTCTCGGCGACGCGACCCCAGCGTGGGTCGCGTGCCAGATCGCACATGGGCGCGAAAATCCACTCCACGCCCACCGCGCGGGTTTCGCGGGCTGCAACGGTTTGGATGCGTTCCACCAGGTCCGAATCCCAAGCCGCAGCTAGGCCGAGTGGGATGGGAAAAGTGGTGCGGTAGCCGTGAATCGTGTCGGCACCAAAGAGCAGCGGAATTCCGAGGCGGGATTGGCCGACAGCGGCGTTCTGGACCTGGTTGCGCAGCGCGGTGGCGATCTCGGGCGGGGCGCTCAGGATAAAAGAGCCGTAGCGGCCGTCGCGCACGTCGGCCAGGGCTGCCTCAACGTGCTCGGGCGTGTGGATGACTCCCTGGGTGAGTTGGCCCAGTTTCTCGTCGAGCGTCAGGTTTGCCAGCAGGGTTTCAACGCGGTCGGGGGTGGACGGGGTTTGGGCGTGCATGGTGGCGGTGATAACGAGTGATGTTAAAATTAAGCGCATGATCTGTATGTGAAGTGATGACTGCGCCTCAGCGCATGACAAAGACAACAATCTCAGGGCGACAACAGGGACGAAAGTCGGAGGGGGCCATAGAGTAGAGCCAGAGCTCCAACAGGAAGGATGGGGTCCTAACTCTCTGCTGCCAGGTGTTCTAGGGAACTCTATTGGTGGGCGCTTTAAGGTTGGAGATCGGCGGTTTCCAATAACCTGCTGATTATTCCCAATCGTGGAGAAGCGGATGGGTAAGTATCGCTTCGGCGTCCGTCACGAGGGTTTTATAGGCGTCGTGATCAAGGTCCTCTCGGTCGCTTTTGGAATAGGTCTCAAGGTAAACGACGTAGATTGCCTGATCCATTTCTTTGGCACGGTAGATCAGTCGATAGCCGCCGCTTTTGCCGACATTGTAACCGGGGACGCGCAAACGCATTTTACGCAAGTCGTGAAACCGCGGGATGGAATCGCCATAGTGCGGATTAAGCCTCAGGACGTCGCACACGGTTTTGCACGCTTTGACCACCTCGTGCCTGGCTTTTTTACAGGAGTTACGGACCCGCTTCGAGCAGTGGAAACGGACATCCATCGCTTATAAACCTTCAGCGTCTTCTTTGTGGCCGTAGGCAATTAACTCGGGTGAGAGCTTTTCCATCAGTTTGGCGTAATGCCAAGACGGCTCTTTGTGACTAAGATCGGAGAGGACTGTGGCGGATTTACGGCCGAGTTCGATGCACACGGAATCGATCAGTTGGCGTTCCTCGACGGAAAAGGCCGAAAGGTCGGCGGGTCGGGCGGCTTTGACCTCGTTGAGGGTCTTTCCACCGACACTGCGCTGGGTGGCCGTAACCTCGCCTGTTTTGACGAGCTTTTTAAGAAATTTATCGCCCCGGCTGGGCACGGGGCCGTGCTCGTATTTGATGAATTCGGAGCCGGTTACGGGTTCACCGAGGTCGCGCAGTGCCTTGGCGTCGATAAAGAAAATGAGCTTCCACAACTTGGTTAGGCCAAGGTTGCTCACCCCGTGGTGTTGCCCGAGGTGAACAATGAGTTCGGTAAGTTTGCGGTCGCTGACCATGACGCGAACTTCGTCCGACTCTGGCTTAAGGGCAAGCCCGTGGTAGCTAAGGTTAAATTAATCGGGGCGAATCTGGTCCGTATCCCGAGTAACCGGAGTGTTATCGTCGGGTGAATCCAGGGCAGGCAAACTGCGAGGAGGTATTTGGCTAAGCAAGCGCAAGTGTGCCTGGGATCTGGATGCCGTTTGCACTCGGGCTTGTCAGTGCGGCTGGCGCTCTTCCTTGTGGAACTTATGTCGTCTCCTTCCGC
>JBILJE010000231.1:0-5247 GCA_044377395.1 Rariglobus sp.
GGCGACGGGAATAAACGTGTCATCGCAAAACATGCCGTGGGTCGGGTCGAGGCCTTTCCATCCGGCGCCGGGAAGATAAACTTCAGCCCAAGCATGCATCGCGCCGTAGGCGGGGGCGTCGGGAGAGGGGTCGAATTGGTAGCCGCTGACAAAGCGGGCTGCCAGGCCGAGGGTGCGGCAAAGCTCCACGAAGAGCACAGCGTAGTCGCGGCAGGAGCCGGTGCCCAGTTGAAGCGTGGTGTGTGAAGGTTGGATACCACGCTCGTAGCGGCGGGTGTAGGCAAGCGAGGTGTGGACGAGGGTGTTGAGCGCGACTAAGAAGGGCACGGTTTCCTTGGGACGGTCGACGAAGTGGACATTCAGCCAGTTGCGCAAAATGGCTTGGGTTTCACCGAAGGGTTGCGCGAGGTAGGGGGCGAGGGTGAAGCGGTGGAGCTCCTCGTATTCAAACGGTGCGGTGAACGCGTAAGGTTTGAGGATGAAGTCGAACGGGTTGGTTTCGAGGGTTTCCACCTCGAACTCGGAGCGGATGCTTAGGTTGGGCGAGCGCTCCCAGAAATGGGCCCAAGCAAGGAGATTGTCGGAGCAATCGCGGGTCCAGACGACCTTGGCATCGGGCGAAATGTTAAACTTAAAGTGGTTAACCCGCAGAAGGGCGCTGTCGCGGGGGCGCATGTAAAGCAAGTGGGGAGAATAGGAAACCTCGCGGGCATATTCGTAGCGGGTGAGGTGGGAGACTTTGAGCTTCATTCGGAAAGGGGGAGAACGTGAGGTGTGGATGCTTTAAGCAATTAGCGGGCCGAAGTGCGGGATTTTGCGCGAGCTTGGTTGTGGAGCGGGCCAAAGCGAGGGGCGTTCGCTTCGTTTGGCGCTTTTACCGAGGGAATTAGAGGTGCAGTGCGGATAATCTTTTTCGGGTTTGGCAAGAAGCCTCAGTACGGGTTGGGTGAATAACGAGCAATGTCACCCAGCGAAGTTAATCTCTATCTGGTCGGGTTCATGGGAACCGGTAAGACCACCATCGGTCGGATCGTGTCGCACCGGCTGGGGTTCGCGTTGCTCGACAGCGACCACGAAATCGAGCGCATTCAGCGCAGGTCGATACCCCAGATTTTTGAGGAGGACGGTGAGGCGGCATTTCGGAAGATGGAGCACGACTTTGTTTTTGGTGGTCATGCGGCAACCCGCGCCGTGGTGGCCTGCGGAGGTGGCTTGGTGGTGCAGCCGGGCATGGCGGAGGCGCTGCGCGAACGAGGCGTGGTGGTTTGCCTGCATGCCTCGATGGAAACCGTGATGCGTCGCACCCAGGGAAATCGCAACCGGCCGCTGCTCGACGTAGCCGACCCCATGGAGCGCATCAGAACGCTCTACGCGGCGCGCGAACCCATTTACAGCAAGGCGGGCACGGTGATCCTGACCGACGGGCGGCCGATGCTCGAAATCATGCAACACGTGCTGCGCGCGTACCGGCGGGAAGCAGTGGAATTCGCGCGGGAAATGAACCGGAAAAAAGCGCATGGCGGTTGAGCGCGAGGCAGTGCGCGCGCGTTTGCACGCGCTGGGATTCGATGAGGTGCGATTTGCCCGCGTGGAAAGCGGTTTCGGGCCGCGCCTGAGTGATTGGATCGCGGCCGGTTACCATGCGGAAATGAACTGGATGGAGCGAAGTGTGCCCAAGCGCAGTGACCCGACTTTGGTGCTGCCTGGCGCACGCTCGGTGATCATGCTCGGGGTTAATTACCTGCCGCCGACTGGAGCACTGCAGGGACACCAAGGCGGGGATCCGATGGACGGTGCGGCGAGGGTGGGGGAGGATGCAGCGGGAGGGAACTTGCGGGGGAGGCCCGTATGGGCCCGCTATGCGCTCTACGATGATTACCACGATACGATAAAAGCAGCGCTGGTTGACGCGGGCAAAGTGCTGGAAGAACTCGGGGCGGTGACTGCGGCGGATTATCGTTATTATGTGGATACAGGCCCGGTGATCGAACGCGGCTGGGCAGCCAAATCGGGGTTAGGGTTTATCGGCAAAAACAGCATGTTGATATCGCGTCGACACGGCAACTGGTTGTTCCTTGCCGCGATCTTGACCACGCTGGGGTTTGAGCCCGACGAGCCGGTGCGAAAAGAGGCGGTCGGGCGGGAGCTTGAGCCGGGATTGTTGTGCGGAAAGTGCACGCGCTGCATGGACGCGTGTCCGACGCAGGCTTTGCCCGAGCCTGGGGTGGTCGATGCACGGCGGTGCGTGTCATACCAGACCATTGAAAACAAAGGGATTATCCCGCGCGAACTGCGAGTGGGGATTGGGCGGCGAATTTACGGCTGCGACACCTGCCTGGAGGTGTGTCCGTGGAACCGATTTGCGCAGGCCGGCCGTCTGGTACTGCTGGCGGCGCGTTACGGGCTGGCAGACATGCCGCTAAGGGAGATCCTCGAGCTGACGCCGGAGCGCTTTGCGGCGGTATTCAAAGGCACGGCCATCAAGCGGGTGAAGTTAGCGGGGCTGCTGCGCAACGCCTGTATTGTGGCGGCGAATACTGGTGCGGTGGAGTGCCTGGATTCACTGGTAGCATTGGCTGGTCACGCGTCGCCCGTGGTGCGGGCCCATGCCGTGTGGGCAGTGCGGCGAATGGGTGGAGCCGAGCAGTTACGCGGGTTGCAGGCGGTGGAGGCGGATGTTTCGGTTTTGGCGGAATACAGCGGGGCGGTTTAAGCGCTGGTTACGAACGCGCCGACCTTAGGCACGGCGATTGTTTGGACCTCCGCACCTTGTGTACGTCGGATGAAAAGCAGGTCCAATTACTAGGAAGATTTTTGCCCAGACACGCTGGCTGAGCGTGATTCAGGCAGCTTGCAATGGAGCGGGTTAAGGCAGGCCGAGGACGGTCGGGCGAGAGCCGCTTATAGGGGGAGTCAACAATTTATCCAAAATCTTCTTGCGGGTGACCTCGGGCTTGGTAGCTTCCGCCTCTTTTCTCATTTCATAGCCATACTTCGATATGCCCACCATCAACCAACTCGTACGCAAGGGACGTCGCCAAATTCGTGCGAAATCCAAGTCCCCCGCGCTCTCAGGCAACCCCTTCCGTCGCGGCGTGTGCGTGCAGGTCATGACCCGCACCCCTAAGAAGCCGAACTCCGCTATCCGTAAAGTCGCCAAGGTTCGCCTGACGAATGGTAGCGAAGTGATCTCCTATATTCCTGACGAGGGCCACAACCTTCAGGAGCACTCCATTGTGCTCGTGCGCGGTGGCCGCGTTAAGGACTTGCCTGGTGTTCGTTACCACATCGTCCGTGGTACCCTCGACGCCACCGGTGTTGAAAAGCGCCGCCGCAGCCGTTCGAAGTACGGTGTTAAGCGTCCGAAGGCCGCCAAGGCCGCTCCCAAGAAGTAATTTAACCGAGAACCATATCCATGTCACGCCGTCACAAAGCCGATAAGCGCCAAGCCGCTCCGGACATCCGTTATAACAGCACGCTGGTTGCCCATCTCGTCAATGTCGTCATGGAAGACGGCAAGAAGAACACCGCCGAGCGCATCGTCTATGGTGCGTTTGAGAAGGTCTCCGAGAAACTCGAAAAGGGTGATCCCGTTGATTTGATGATCGGCGCGTTGGAAAACGCCCGTCCTCGTCTCGAGGTCAAGAGCCGCCGCGTTGGTGGCGCTACCTACCAGGTTCCCGTGGAAATCTCCTACGAGCGCCAAGAGAGCCTCGCGCTCCGCTGGATCGTCACCGCTGCTTCGGGCCGCAAGGGTGTTCCCATGAAGGACGCTCTGGCTTCCGAGATTGTCGACGCCTACAACAACACCGGTTCTGTTGTTAAGAAGAAGGAAGACACCCACAAGATGGCCCAGGCCAATCGCGCCTTCGCCCACCTCCGTTGGTAATCCGTCAGTTCATTACCACCCATGTCTGAAGCTCCAGTCATTTCTATCGTCACCGACAAGTCGAAGGTTTCTTCGGTTAACTCCAAGAACCGTCCCTTCCCTCTCGAGTGGACTCGTAACATCGGTATTGTCGCGCACATTGACGCCGGCAAGACCACCACCAGCGAACGCATTCTGTTCTATTCGGGCAGCGTGCACAAGATGGGCGAAGTGCACGAAGGCACTGCGGTGACCGATTGGATGGAGCAGGAGCGTGAGCGTGGTATCACGATCACAGCCGCTGCTATTTCCTGCGCCTGGAACGCTTCGTGCGGTCCATGGAAGGGAATCAAGCAGCGCGTTAACATCATCGACACCCCCGGCCACGTGGACTTCACGGCTGAGGTTGAGCGCTCGATGCGCGTTCTCGACGGTGCGGTTTCTGTGTTCTGCGCCGTTGCCGGCGTGCAGCCCCAGTCCGAGACGGTCTGGCGCCAAGCCAACAAGTACGGCGTTCCCCGCGTTGCCTTCATCAATAAGATGGACCGCGTCGGTGCCGACTTCTTCCGCGCCATTTCCGAAATGCGTGAGAAGCTGGGTGCAAATGCGCATGCCCTTTTCATTCCTATCGGTAAGGAGGAAAACTTCACGGGTCTGATCGACCTCGTGCAGAACATCGCTTACTACTTCGAAGATCCAATGAACATGGATCTTGATCCGAAGATCCACCCGATTCCCGCTGAGTACGCCGCTCAAGCTAAGGAATACCGCGAAAAGCTGATCGAGGCCGCTTCTGACTTCGATGATGTTCTCGCCGATAACTATCTCAATGGCGTAGAGATCACCGCTGACGCTTTGTTGCTCGCTGTCCGTAAGGCCACCGTGTCGATGAAGTTCACCGGCGTGATCCCCGGTTCTGCCTTCAAGAAAAAGGGCGTTCAGCGCCTACTAGACTGCGTAGTTAACTTCCTGCCATGCCCGCTCGACGTTCCCCCGATGAAGGGTCAGAACCTCGAGGGCGAAGAGGTTTCCGTTACCGTTAACGACACCTCTCTGCTTGCTGGTCTTGCCTTCAAGCTCTGGACCGACCCGTTCGTCGGTAAATTGGTGTTTTACCGCGTCTACACCGGCACCCTGCAAAAGGGCACCTCCCTTTACAATCCCCGCACCCGTCGCTCGGAGCGCGTTTCCCGTCTCGTGCTCATGCGCGCCATGGACCGCGAAGAAATCGAAACCGCCTACTCTGGCGACATCTGCGCGCTGGTCGGCGTCAAGGAAGTCATCACCGGCGACACGCTGTGCAATGAGGACTACGACGTTCGCCTCGAGCCGCCGTCCTTCCCTGAGCCGGTGATCGCGATGTCCATCGAGCCGAACTC
>JBILJE010000026.1:0-17747 GCA_044377395.1 Rariglobus sp.
GATTTGTTTAAATAAATGCGGAACGAGAGGATCAGTTGCTCGGCCCAGCTTGCCGCTTGGGTTTCAATGCGCACCAGATCGTCGCCGACGTCGCGCAGGTAGGGAACGATGGTGGGGCGAACCAGCTTCGACTTGCCGTGGGTCAGCGCCATGAGCACCTCGCGCTGGGGGCGGATTAACTGGCGCAGGCGCGAGAGGTCTTTGCGCAACGCGACGACTTGGGGGAACAGCTCTTCGGCCGAGATGTTGATCAGCACGCCTTCTTCTAGTTTGTCCACTTCGGCGCGCAGTGCGGCGAGTGCGGGCTGGCAACTTTCAACCAGGCCATCGAGCAGGCCGTGGGCGAAGCGGTCGGGGCCGCGCACCAGGGTGGACGGGGTGCGTTGGTAGCGCTCGATGACGGCCTGCACAGCTTTGAGCGGGGTGCGGTGATAGGTAACCAGGTAGTTGGGCCCCAAAAAGAGATCGAGCTCCGAGGTCGTGAAGCCGTTGCCGGCTTCGTAGGCGATGGAATGCGCCACTAAATAGAGGTAATCGCCGTAATCCTCGATCTTGGGAAGCGGGCTGTCGGCCACGCAGTCTTCGATGGTTAACGGGTGAAAGCCGAACACAGTTTCGAGCACCGCAGTGACTTCCTCGGTGGTGGGTTGGTTCAGGTCAACCCAGAGCAAAACCCCGGGTTCCTGGCGCAGGGCCGCCAGCGACTCAACCCCGGGTTTAAGGGGCGTGAGTTTGTGGTCACGATAGACAAGCGTGGTGATCATAACGACGGCTGCGCCGTAAATCCAAAATGCCAAGCGGCTAAATCCCAAAAGGGGCGCGAGGGAGTGGACGGGTAATAGGTAGGCAGGGCGGCGGGCATTTTAAAGTGGGTGGCCGAGAGGCGCTGGTTTGGCGTTTTTATGGCCCGTTGATCTTTTGGTTTTCGCACTCGTGGATTGCGGGGTGGCCTAGATCCAGCGTTTGCGTTTGCACCACGCCCAGGTGCAAGCGGTCAAGACGAGCGTCAGCCCGACAATGATCGGGTAACCGTAGGCCGACTTGAGCTCGGGCATGTGCTCGAAATTCATGCCGTACCAGGTGCTGATGAGCGTGGCCGGAAGTGTCAGCACGGTGAGCGCGGTGAGGGTTTTGATGCCTTGATTGGCCTCGTAGTCGGATTTGCTCAGGTAAAGGTCGAACGAGATGAGCAACTGATCGGCGAAACCGGCGGCGGTTTCCTCGATACGGATGAGGTTGTCGCGCAGGTCGCGGAAGTAGGGCTGCATGAGGGCGCGGATCAGCTTGTTTTCGCCATGGGCTAGCCGGGTGACCAGTTCGCGTTGCGGGCGGATGATTTGGCGCAGCAAGGTGATGTCGGCGCGCGCATGCATCAGGTCGGGAATGAGGCCGTCGGAGTTTTTGGACAGCACGGTTTCCTCGATTTCTTCGAGTTCGCCGCGCATCTCGTCGATGATCGGCTGGAAGTTGTCCACCATCGCATCGAGCAGGAAGTGGGCGATCCGGTCGGGGCCGCGCGCGACGATACCGGTGGCTTTGATACAGCGCTCGATGACCGAGGTGACCGATTTTAGCGGGGTGCGGTGAAAGCTCACCAGGTAGTCTTTGCCCAGGAACAGGTCGAGTTCGGTGGTGTTGAACTTTTCAGTGCGGGTGAAGTCGACCGCGTGGGTGACGAAAAACAGGTAATCCTCGAAGTCTTCAATCTTGGGCAGCGCGCTGGGGGTGACGCAGTCCTCGATGGCGAGCGGGTGGAATTGAAAGACGTCGGAGAGAACCAGTTTGATTTCGTCCTCGGTGGGGTCTTCCAGATCGACCCAGAGAACCAGTCCCTTGTCGGCGCGCACAAGGCGCAGGGCTTCGACCTCAAGGTTCTGGCCGACGAGTCTACCATCGCTGAAAATAAAGGAATGAATCATGCCGCGCGGCCCAGTAATTGCGGCTGAAGGCGTGGCGGCAAGCCCAAGGTCGCTGGAGCGTTCGAGCAAAGCGCTTTTATCGGTTTTGGGGTAACGGGGGGAGTTGGATGTTTTCGGCACCGTGAGCTCACGCTCAAGGCCACGGGGAGGAGGAGGGCGCGGCACCGTGAGCTCACGCAAGGCCACGGGGAGGAGGAGGGCGCGGTTCGATCGGGGGGGGGCCTAGGCGCTGCTGTTGTGTTCCGGGGGCTGTTGTGGCCTTGAGCGTGAGCTCAAGGTGCTGAGGGGCGGAGGAGGGCGGGAGTCGTGTGCGGTTAGATCGGAGCGGGCCGGTTTTAGGATGTGGCCTTGAGCGTGAGCTCAAGGTTCCCCGGGGCGCGCGACTTCTTCGCATTAAAGCACTCCGTACCCAGTTGCTGCCTTGCCTGCCCTGAGGGTGTTGGCTCATTGGTTAAATCATCCGATGCCCGCACCCGCCGACACTTTGCTTAAACGCCTCAACTGGGACGATCTCGACCTCGCCTGCTTGCGTAAACTCATCGAACTTGCCCGCGACGAGGACCTCGCCGGTCTGGGACTGCGCGTGAAACCCGCGGTCACCGGCGACCGTTCCACCGCCGCGTTGGCCACTCCGCCGCGCCAGGGTTCGGCCGATCTCGTGGCCCGCCAACCGCTGGTCGCCTGTGGTTTGCCGCTGATTTCGCTCATTCTCTCGGCCTATGGCGGCAACGCTTCCGTGCAACTGTGCGCCCGCGACGGCCGTACCATCGCTCCGGGCGAGGTCATTGCCACCCTCTCGGGCGACCCGCGCACCTTGCTGGCCGCCGAACGCGTTATCCTGAATTTCCTGCAACGGCTGTCCGGCGTCGCCACGCAAACCCAGTCCTACGTCGCCGCCTTGGGCGAGGGCCGTACCCGCCTGCTCGATACCCGTAAAACCACGCCCGGTTACCGCATGTTGGAAAAATACGCGGTCGCCTGCGGTGGTGGCTGGAACCATCGCCTCGGCCTGTTCGACCGCGTGATGCTCAAGGATAATCACCTCGCGCTGCTGGGCTCCACCGAGGGCCTCGCCGCCGCGGTCGCTCGGGCCAAGAAGGCCGCACCTGATTTGGCGGTTGAGGTCGAGGTGGATGAACTCGCGCAGATTCCCCCGGTCCTCGCCGCCGGTGCCGACGTGATCCTCTTGGACAACTTTACGCCGGCTAAAATCAAAAAGGCCGTGGCGCTGATCGCCGGTCGCGCCTTCACCGAGGCGAGCGGCGGCATCACTTTAAAAACCCTGCCGCGCTTCGCCGGGCTGGGGCTCGACTTTGTCTCCACTGGCGCGCTCGTGCACCAGAGTGTGTGGGTGGATATCGGGCTGGATTGGCGCGTATGAAAAAAGCCCCCGCATCAGCCCAGCCCGAGATGGTGATACTCGCCGAGCTAAGCGCTGCGGATCCGGCGTTTGTGTCCGGCAGTGCGCTGGCCCAGAAGCTGGGGATAAGCCGGGTGGCGGTGTGGCAATACATGGAAAAGCTTCGCGAGCAGGGCTTCACCTTTGAAGCGGTGCGGGCGCGCGGCTACCGGCTGCTCACGCGTCCCGAGGGGCTCAGCGCCACGCTGATTCAGTCCTACCGGCGTGACCGCGTGGGCGCTTTCCCGCTGGAGGTGCTTGCCGAGATCGATAGCACCAACGACGAGGCCGCGCGCCAATTGGCGGCCGGCAAAGAGGCGCCCTTTGCGATCATCGCGCAGCGGCAAACCAAGGGGCGCGGCCGTTTTGGGCGGCCCTGGCACAGCGAGTCGAACGGCAACCTGTACGCGAGTTTCGCCTTCCGCCCGTGCCTCGAACCGGCGCGCATGCAGATGTTTACCCTGTGGATGGGCGCGAGTATCTGCGACCTGATCGCCAGCTTTTGCCGCACCTCCCCTGGCCTAAAATGGCCCAACGACCTGCTCTTCGATGGTCGCAAGGCCGGTGGTATGCTGACCGAGGCGCGCATCGACGCCGACCAGATCCGCGACTTGGTTTTTGGGCTCGGGCTCAATGTGATGGCGCCGCCCGGCGGCTGGCCGGCGGAGTTGGCCGACCGCGCGGTGTCGCTTTCCGAACACACCCGCCAGCCGGTTGATTTAAACAAACTCACGGCGGCGCTGATTGGTCGTGTGCGGCAGTCCTACGAGCGGTTTGTGGACGGCAGTTACAAGGCCACGTTTGCGGACCTGTGGAACTGTTACGACGTGCTGCGCAACCGGCCGGTGGCGGTTTTGACGCATACGCAGCGGGTTGCAGGCATTGCGCTCGGTATTGATGACGAAGGGTCGTTTTTGGTGCGCACCCCCAGCGGCCGCACGGAGCGCTTCCGTGCTGGCGAGGTGACGCTGGAAAAACCACCGCGTTAACCGGCGGGGCGGAAGAATTTAGAATGCCGAATAGGCTCCTGAATCGATTCACTAGACAACGAACTGAAGCCAGCCCACACGGAGGTGGGCCCTCCCTCGACCGGGAACTGCCTGCGGGCCGGGCCCAGATGAGAGGTTGCACTCGACGCCACGGCGGGTTGCCGCCAACCCTTTGGCCACTTCATGCATCCTTTTTTCGGCATCACGCTAGAGATTTTGGTCGTTCTATTATTGGTGGCGGCGAACGGGTTTTTCGTGGCCGCTGAGTTCGCTCTGGTCAAAGTGCGCGCCAGCCAGCTCAAGCCCATGTCCAAAACGGGCGGCTGGCGGGTCAAGTTTGCCTTGGCTGCCACCCATAAACTCGACGCCGCTCTGTCGACCACCCAGCTCGGCATCACATTGTCCAGCTTGGGCTTAGGATGGGTTGGCGAACCGTTTATCGCCCACCGCATCGCCCCTCTGTTGGGTGCGTTTGGGGTGACCGATCCCACCGCCGTCTCTTCGGTGTCCATTGCCGTGTCGTTTGTCGTGATCACGTTTTTACACATCATTTTTGGCGAACTCGCGCCGAAGTCCTTGGCGATTCAGCGGCCCAAGGCGGTTACCCTGTTCACCGCCGCCCCGTTGATGGGGTTTTATTACCTGCTGTACCCGTTCATCTGGGCGCTCAATGGCACCGCCAACTTGTTTCTGAAGTGGGCAGGACTCGGGCCCGCCGGCGAAGGCGAGGGCTCGTTTAGTTCCGAGGAACTCGAATACGTACTCAGCCACGCGCACCATTCGCATCCTGGGGATTCGTTGATCAACAAGCTCATGATCCGCTCGTTGCGCCTGCGCGAGATCCGCGCTTTTCAGATCATGCGACCGCGCGAACAGATCGTCGCCCTGTGGATCGACCGCCCAATTCATGAAAACCTGCGCATTGCCCAAATGAGCGGGCACAGCCGGTTTCCCGTCTGCCGCGACGGCTCGTTCGATCAGGCCGAGGGCGTGCTGCTGGTCCGCGAATGGCTGTGGCAGATTCAGCAATTGGGGCCGCAGACCTCCTTCGAGCCCCTGTTGCGCCCGGTGCTGACCTTTACCTTAAAAACACCGATTCACTCGATGCTCGAATTGTTCCGCTCCTCGCGTAACCACCTGGCGCTGGTCCTCGATGACGAGGGCAACACGGCGGGCATCGTCAGTTTTGAAGACGTTTTGGAGGAGATCGTTGGCGATATTCGTGACGAATTCGACATCGAGCACGGACCCATTTTCGAGTTAACCGACCAGTTTATCGTGGTGAGCGGAACGCTGACGATGCGCGAGTTGCAGGCGGAGACTGGCTGGACTTTTGAGTGGCAGCCGAAGGAGACGGTGGCGGTGTGGACGCAGCGGCATTTTGCGACCCTGCCCAAGCGCGGTGAAACGGTGACACTGGGCGACTATGTGGTGACCGTGGTGGACGTGCATGCCGAACGGGTGCGTCGCGTCAAAGTCCAGCGCCTGGCGCCGGCCGTGACGCATTGAGCTTTGAAGCACCGCACTACTTTCGATCCGAAAAATTGAAGGTGCCTGCCTACTCCTTTGCTCATTTTTTGCGTTTTGGGCAGGGGCAATGGGAGATTTTCGATGTTTTTTTTCCGCTTTAAAAAAAAGCGGTTAAGTTTTTCGAAGTTGTTCCGTTCATAAGCGCATGACCTATCCTTCATTTGTTCGCGCGTTGGCGGTTTCGAGTGTGTTTGCTGGCAGCCTTTTAACCGTTGGCGCCAAGGAATTGGCCGGTGGTGAAATCAAGGTGAATGCCGATGCTTCGGTGGACAACGCCTACGGCTTGTCCGGTACCAATGGCGGCGATTCCTTGCATGGCGCGCTGGTGGCGGGCGTGGCCTGGGATCAAAAACCCGTCGAGGGGCGTCCGGTGAGTTTTAGTGCGTTTGCCAGCGTGCTGTGGGTCGAGGGCCATGGGCCGAGTGATCAATTTTTGAGCGACGACATGGGGGCCAGTAACAGCGAGGCCTAAGAAAGCCTGCGCCTTTACGAGTGGTGGGGCGAGGCCAACGCCGGTGCGTGGTCGGTACGCTTAGGCGCGCTATTGGCCGATACCGAATTCTGCGGCACTACTCCCGGCGGCTCTTTGATTAACAGCGGTTTCGGCTGGCCGGCGTTTATCTCCGCCAGCACGGTGAATGCGGGCCCCGCTTATTACGCGGCCGCGCTCGGCGCCCGCCTCGCCTTCACCGGTGAAACCACCACCTGGAAAATCGGCGTCTATGACGGCGACAGTTTTGACGCTCCCGACGGCAGCGATCACCCCAACCGCCACGGCACCCACTATGAAATCGATAACGACCAGGGCGCGTTTATCATCTCGGAGCTGAACTGGGCGCCGACGAATTCGGCCTTCCGCTACCAAGTCGGCGCTTGGATGCACACCGCTGATTTCGATGACACGGACGGCACGGCCCCCCGTCGTTCGGGCATCTACGGGTCTTACGCCGCGATTGAGCGTACCTTGGCCGGTAAAACCGGCGAGAAGGGCAACATCGAGGCGCATGTGCGTGCCGGCTTTGCCCCCGAGGATCGCAACCGGTTTGGCTGGACCCTCGATACGGGCGTTGCCGCCATCGGCCTGCTGCCCGGCCGCGATGCGGACACTTTGGCGGTCGGTTTTGTGCATGCAGATCGGGCCACCAACGTCGACGGTCTGGATTTCGAACAGGTTTACGAGCTCAGTTACACGATCGTTCTCAACGATCACCTGAGCCTGCAACCTGACCTGCAGTACATTCGCCATCCCGCCAGTGATTCCACGCGGGATAACGCCCTGATGTTCCTGCTCCGCCTGAGCGCCAGCTACTAAACGCACTCCAATCCAGCTCTACTTCTTTTCCGTCCACTCCTGTTCCCTTATACCCCCATGAAATACATCAAAGTTCTCCTCACCTGTTTAGTTTCAATTGCTACCACCTCGCTTTGGGGTGCCGCTGATCCAGCGGTTGTCGCTGCCGGCGCCAAATATCAAGCGGCTGGCAAATCGGTCGTCGACATGGTGATCGCCCAAAAAGTCGATCTCGCCACCGTTACTGCCAAAGTCGATGTCTTGGTCGCTGAATCCACGATTCTAGCTCAGGCTTATATTAAAGCCTACCCAGCTGGGGCTAAGCTGCTCAATGCGGTGATTACGAATATCCCTGAAATGAAAAAACTCGGTTACGACGAGTTGTTGACCGAGTGGCATGACCTTGGTTATTTCGCAAAGCCTGGCCATGAGATCGGATTAGATATGAAGAATGAGGATAATGAGCATTTCACCGATCCGATTCACGCTATCGTACATCCCTTGTTGGTTCTCAAAGCCGCCCAATCCTACGATAAGGATAAAAAAGAGTCATATCTTAAAGATATGAAAGAGGAAATGACTGAGGGCATTGAGCAGTCCATTGCACTCGTCAATCATCTGTCGAAATAAGCTCCGGTTGGTGGCGCCGGTCGATGGCGATCGGCGTTCTGCCGGCTTTTCGTTCAGGCTTAATGTATATAGTGATGTTCGTTTCGCAGTTGATGAGTTCCTCGGTATTACCGGGCTTCTCCAGCGCCGAAAGGTTAACCAAATAGGCCTGCTGTTGCAGAGGTCGGCTCCTGTTTTTGTAAGCGTATTACCTAAATGCCCCAGTAATACCAACGTCTCTTTGAATTTAGACATTGGGAGGGACCACCTCCGTGTGGTCTGGATCGAGGCACGGACGACACAGAGGTCGTCCCTCCCTTATCCAAATAAAGTCTAAAACCATTTAGTTTTTGGTATCAGCACAACGCATCGTCTCAATCATCCGATTCCCCCCCCCATACTCCGTAAAATTCTTAGTGCGGTTGGTGTAGTGGCTATAGGCTTCGTCTTAGTCGTGGCTTTAGTGTATTTCGAGTTGGGTGTTATCCAGCGCTCGGTAAACCAGGCCGGTAGTGTTCATATCCCTTTATTACAGTCGACGGTGCAAGTCGTTGAGCTGACGGGCGGGCTGCGACAAGATGTGTTTAAGGCGTTTTCAGCGAAGCAACTCAGTGACATCGCGACCCTTCAGGCGGCCAGTCGAGGCAAGCTGACTGCGGTCAATGTCATTATTGAGGAGTTTGCAGGAGATAATTATAAGTCGCTACACAACAGAGTGATTCCCGTTGTGGCGTCAAAAGCAGACGAAACAATTCCGAAAGTAGATGAGACAAAGACGAAAGCAGACGAAACAAAGCCGAAGGTAGCCGAGACAAAGCCGAAAGCGGACGAGGTTAAGACCGAAGAGGCGGTGGCTCCGCTCACGGTAGGCGAATTGGTGGGGAAACTCGCCACCGATATGGTTGAACTAGGTGGGGCCGCTGATAAGGCTTTTGATCTGGCGAATGCCCGCCTCGGCACGATGAAACGCTTGGCAGAAGAGCGTGAAGCTCTTTCCAAAGTCTACCGACGTTCCAGTGCTTTGGGCGTAATTGATGCCAAGGCTTTCGCTGAGCTGGGGCGGCCTGTTCTGCTCGTTTTATTTTCGGAGTCGGTGGCCGATTTGAATTTCATTGGTCGGGCCCGGTTTAATGCGGGGGTCGCTGCATTAAAGAAACGCGAACTCGATGCCGCTGCCCAAGAGTTGTTGGGCGCGCTGGTCGTGCAGTTCGACAAGTCCTGTGACCTTGCCCTAGCCAACGCGGCAGCCGGTACCGACACCGATTTCTTTGAAGATCGTATTGTTTTGGTTGAGAAGCAGGTGGGGAAGTTACGTCATTTTGCCGAGGCCGAATTTGCCGCCGGACAGGACACCATTGCGCATCAGATCAATTTGACCTCGAAGGTCAGTTTGGGGGTTTCGGCTTTGAGTATTCTGGTGGGTGGCGCTGTGGCGTTCATGATTGCCCGTCGTATCAGTCGTCGCATTTCGAACATTGCTCAAAATCTGCATGTCAGCTCGGACTCGGTCCTATCCGCCGCCACGCAGATGTCGGAATCGGGGCGTATGTTGGCCGAAGGCGCATCCACTCAGGCCGCCTCGTTGGAGGAAACCAGCTCAGCGCTCCATGAGATTGCCAGTATGGCTAAGCGGAACACTGAAGCGGCGCAGCAGGCCAAGCGTATCGCCAGTGAATCCCGCTCCGCCGCCGAAGCTGGCACGGGCGAAGTGGAATCGATGAACACGGCGATGGAGGCGATTAAGGTGTCCAGCATGGGGATTTCAAAAATCATCAAAACCATCGACGAAATTGCCTTCCAAACCAATATTTTGGCGCTCAATGCAGCGGTTGAAGCTGCCCGTGCCGGTGAAGCGGGGGCTGGTTTTGCGGTGGTTGCCGATGAGGTTCGTGCGCTCGCCCAACGCAGTGCGAGTGCGTCCAAGGAGACCGCCGTCAAACTCGCCGATTCTTTGGATAAGAGTAACCGTGGCGTCGCGATTTGTGGCCAAGTTTCGAGTCGGTTACGCGATATCGCCGAAAAATCACGCGCAGTGGATGACTTGGTCGCCGAAATCTCACTCGCTTCGGACGAGCAAACCCAAGGCATTGTGATGCTCAATAACTCGGTCACCCAGATGGACGCGATCGTGCAAGCGAGTGTGGTCCAAACTGAAGAAGGCGCCAAAGTCGCCGAGTCGCTCAGCGTGCAAGCCGACTCACTGCGTCAAAGTGTTGGAGAGCTCACGAAAGTGGTAGGCGGGCGGGCGGTCGTCGCTTAGCCCGAACTTCGGAGCCGACCATCGCGATCGGTTCCTTGATCGGCAGAAAAAAAAGAGCTTAACTCGTGTCCGTCGATTCGGGGAAACAGCAGGGAATTTAGCCGCAAAAAAGCGCAGAAGTCGCAAAAAAAGGGGCCTCCGTTTTTTGCGTCGTTTGAGCCTCTTTGCGGCCACTCTGCGTTGTTGGGCAGAGGTGGATTGCTCAGAATTTCCTCTGTGATACCACTCAGGATGCCGAGTGCTTGGGCTCCATTAATTAACCCGCTGAAACGGGCGAAGAACCCGCCTGTTCTGTACTCAGTCGTTGGAAAACTTCTTCTTGCCGCCCCACTTGCGGTCGTCGGCGATTTCCAGGTGCTTGGTCTCAAGCTGCACCCCCGCCACCGCCGGGTGCTGGCGTAGCTCTTGGAACTTGGCCGGAGTCAGCTTCCAGCCGAGCGCCCCGCTCACCTCGGAAAACGCCGTGATGCGGTCCTCAAATACAAAGCCGAGACTCGTCTTGGTTTCGCCGGCCGCCTTGTCGAGGGTGGTACGCAGCGTGCGCAGGAACTCGTTTAACTGCGGGTGGTGCGGGTGCAGCAGCCAGATTACCCGTCTCACGTTGGACATGACGTAGGATTCCAGCGGACGGCATTCCTTCACGTTGATACGAGGGCCTTCCTGGCCGACGATGATGTTGCCCAAAATCACCACCTGCGCGTTCTCGGCGAGGTTCATGGCGAACTTGGCCGTGGCGTCAGCAAACATGTTGAACGGCATCGAGGCACTGCGCGTCGAGAGGGTGAACATGTACCACGGCCGGTTATCTTTTTTGGCCAACCGTTTGACCAAGTTGCTGGAGAGTCCGCACAGGCGGAACTCGACGCGTTCCCCGAGATGGAGCAACTCGCCCGGCGCGCAGGTATCGAGCGCGTCGGCCAGGCCAATATAGGCGTTCATCGGGTGACCGGTGACGTAGAAACCGAGTAGCTCTTTCTCGAACTGGAGGCGCTCGGTGGCGGTGAAATCGTCCTCCTCCGCGCTCATCGAAGTGAGCTTGGAGGCGGGCGCGGCGGCGCGGGTTTTCTTTGGCGCAGGCGCTTCCGCGAGCATGTCGAAAAAGCCGCTCTGGCCGGAGGCGCGGTCGCGGGCGTTGGCGGCGGCGGTGGCCAGCGCATTGTCGATGTTGTCGAAGAGCTTTTTGCGCGACGCGCCGGAAAAGTCGAAGGCGCCGGTTTTCACCAGATTTTCGAGCACGCGCTTGTTGAGCGCCTTGCCGTCCACCCGGGTAACGAAGTCGTTGAAATCGCGAAACGCGCCGTTGCGTTCGCGCTCCTCGATGACCTTGAGTGCGGCACCTTCGCCCACGCCTTTGATGCCAGCCATGCCGAAGCGGAGTTTGTCGCCGACGGGGGTAAACGCATCACGCGATTCATTCACGTCGGGGCCGAGCACGACCAAACCCATGGCTTCGGCTTCGGCGACGAAGTGGGACACTTTTTCGGAGTTGCCCAGCTCGGCAGTCAACACGGCAGCCATGAACTGCACCGGGTAGTTGGCCTTCAAAAACGCGGTCTGGTAGGCGACGATCGCGTAGGCGGCCGAGTGCGATTTGTTGAAACCGTACTGGGCGAATTTGTTGAGCAGGTCGAAGATTTCGTTGGCTTTAACCTCGGAAATCTTGTGCAGGCGGCCGGCACCTTCGACGAACTTGACGCGTTCTTTGGCCATGCCCTCGACGTCCTTTTTACCCATGGCGCGGCGCAGCATGTCAGCGCCGCCGAGCGTATAGCCGCCGATCACCTTCGCGCACTCCATCACCTGCTCCTGGTAGACGATGATGCCGTAGGTTTCCTTTAGCACCGGCTCCAGCAGCGGGTGAGGGTAAATGATGGTCGAGGGATCTTTTTTACCGCGGGCGTAGTCGGGGATGAACGCCATCGGGCCGGGGCGGTAAAGCGCCGAGATCGCGTTGATGTCGTCAATGTTGGAAATACCCACCTGGCGCGATGCGTTTTGCATGCCTCCTGACTCCAGTTGGAACACGCCGACGGTTTTGCCGACGTTAAGCAGTTCGTAGGTTTTAGGGTCCTCGAGCGTGATGGTCTCGATGTCGAAGGTCGGGTTAACCGTACGCCGGACGTTAGCCACCGCGTCGGCGATGACGGTGAGCGTCTTCAGGCCCAGGAAGTCCATCTTCAGCAGCCCGAGCTTGCCGACCGCGTTCATGTCGAACTGCACGGTGACGTCGCCTTCCTGCAGGGTGAGCGGCACGAAGTCGTCGAGCGGCTGGTCGGTGATGATGATGCCGGCGGCGTGTTTACCGGTGTTGCGCACCATGCCTTCGAGCACGCGGGCCGAGGCGATAATCTTTTTGGCGACCGGGTTGCGCTCCACCTCATTGCGCAGATCGGCGGATTTGGTGAGAGCGTCCTCGAGCGAGATGCTGATCTCGTCGGGGATCATCGTGACGAGGCGGGCGGCTTCGGCGTAGGGCAGACTGTTCACCCGGGCGACGTCGCGGATGACCATCCTGGCACCGAGCGTGCCGTAGGTGATGATGTTGGCCACGCAGTCGCGGCCGTACTTGTCGCGCACGTAGTTGATAACCTCTTCGCGCCGGCGCATGCAGAAATCGATGTCGAAGTCGGGCGGCGACACGCGCTCGGGATTGAGGAAACGCTCGAAGAGCAGACCGAAGCGGATCGGGTCAACGTTGGTGATTTCCAAAAGGTAGGCGACGAGGCAACCGGCGCCTGAACCACGGCCGGGGCCGACGGGGATGTTTTGGACCTTGGCCCAGGCGATGAAATCCCAGACGACGAGGAAGTAGTCGACGAAGCCGGTGACGTTGATGATGGACAGCTCGTAGCCGGTGCGCAGGACGAGGAGCTCTTCGGGTGAGAGGCCGGAGTAGTCGGGCGGCTGGGGTTTTTGGCCGGAGGGAAGGTCAACGAGTTTGGCTAGGCGAGGGGCAACGATGTCGCGGACGGCGACGGTATCGTAGTCGAAGTGGTAACGTTTTTTGAGGCCCTCGACGCAGAGCTGGTGAACGTAGCTGGCTGCGGTGTGGACCGACTTGATTTCGGGGGGCAGCGGGTAACGTGGGTAGCGCTCGGAGCCCTTGGGGAACGGAATCGCAAGGTCGCACATGTCGGCGACCAAGCGCGTGTTGGTGAGTGAATCCGGGCGCTCGCCGAAAAGTTTAAACATCTCATCGGCGGTCTTTAGGTAGAACTGATCGCCGGAGAACTTCATGCGGCTCTCCTCCTCGATTTTGGCGCCGGTTTGGATGCACAACATCGCGTCGTGGGGCGCGGCGTGTTCGTGTCGAACGTAGTGAACGTCGTTGGTGCAAATCACCTTCAGGCCGAACTCCTCGCTGAGCTTAAGCAGGTCAGGGATGATTTTGAGCTGTTCGGGAATCCCGTGGTCCTGGATCTCGACGAAGAAGTTTTCACGGCCGAAGATTTCGACGAAACGCCCGCAGGCGGCACGCGCCGCATCGTAGCGATCATGCAGCAGGTGTTGCGGGACGATTGCGGCGAGACAGCCGGTGAAGCCGATCAGGCCGTCGGCGTATTTGGCGAGGGTCTCCAGGTCGGCGCGCGGTTTGTAGTAAAAGCCCTTGAGGTGGGCGTCGGAGACGAGTTTGAGCAGGTTCTGGTAGCCGGTGAGGTTTTTGGCCAGCAACCCCATGTGGTAATAGTTTTTACCATCCTCGGATTTGCCGGCTTTTTCGAGGCGCGAGGTTTCGACGATGTAGATCTCGCAACCGATGAGCGGCTTGATGCCCTTGTACTTGGCGGCGTTGTAGAACTCGATCGCGCCAAACATGTTGCCATGGTCGGTAAGCGCCATGGCCTTCATGCCCAGCTCGTCGGCGCGCTCCATCAGCCGATCGATCCGACAGGCCCCATCGAGCAGGCTGTAATCGGTATGAACGTGAAGGTGGACGAAGTCTGAGGCGGCGAACGACACAGCGTTTAGGCAACACGGGCGGAAGCTCCCTTCGCAAGCACGCGTTGGAGCTAAATTTGGGCGCTGCGCGGACTGTGGTGTTTACTTGGCGGGAGCGGTCTGTTCGGGGCGCTCGGGGCGGGCTTCGCGGTTCCAGCGGCGTACGTCAAAAAAGGTCACGTAAATGATCATCGAAAACAGCAGAACCATAAAAACGCTTTGGGCTGCGGCGATGAATTCGTGGGGCAGGGGGCGTCCGCGCAGCTTGCCAATCGTGGCGAAGAGCATGTGACCGCCGTCGAGCACAGGGATCGGCAGCAGGTTAAACACCGCCAGGTTGATGTTCACCAGAATCGTGAACCAGAGCACGTAGCGGATATCCGACTGCGCGGCCATGTGGAAGACGCGCGCGATGCCGACCGGCCCGCTGAGCTTGGAAATGCCCACGTCGGACTGCGGGTTAAGCAGGCTGGCGAAGGTGTGGTAAGTCATGCCGAGAACGTCGCCGATTTGTTTAAACGGGTTCGTGTACACCAGGCTCGTTTCGGTCGTAAAGCTCAGGCCGATTTCGGCGGGTTCTTTGGCGGCGGCGCGGACAGGAATGATCAGCGCGACGGTTTCGGTTCCGCGTTGAACGCTCGCGCTGACGGCCCGTTCGGTGGCTCGCGTAAGGATTTCACCGTAAGTCTGGATGTTAAGAATGGGCGTGCCGTCGAGGGTGATGAGGCGGTCGCCGGGCTTGAAACCGGCGGTGGCGGCCAGGCCTGCGGGGGTGGTGTCGTGCACGATGAGTTCATAACCGGGCGCGATGCCGACGCGGCGATCCTTGTCGTTGCCTGCAATCACCGGGTGCACGCGCAGTTCGATTAAATTACCGTCACGCTCGATCGTGAAAAGAGCTTCGCGCCGGCCGTCTGGGGTGCGCCCGACGCTGGTGAGTAACACTTGCATGAGCTCCTGCCAGGTTTCGGTTTTGCGGCCGTCGATGGCGCGGACGATGTCGCCGATACGCAGGCCGGCTTCGCTGGCGGGGCTGGTCACGCGCTGGCCATCGGAGGTGGTGAGTTGGTCGACTACGTAGCCGATGCGGGTGGTGGCTTGCTCGCTGCTGGTGGGCAGGCCGGTTTTCCAAATGATGCAGGCGAGGGCGAGGGCGAACAGGATGTTAAAAAACGCGCCTGCGCCGAAGACGATCATGCGGGTCGCGTAGCCGGGAGGCGGGAGTTTTTGCAGGTCGGTGCGGGCTTCGCCCTCGATGCTGCGCATGTCGGCGAGTTGGGGCAGGGCCACGTAGCCGCCCAGAGGGAGCCAAGACAGGCGGTATTCTACGCCGTCTTTACCCTTCCACGAAAAAATCTTCGGGCCGAAGCCGATCGAGAAGCGCTCGACGATCACGCCACGTCGGCGCGCGGCAAGGAAGTGGCCGAGTTCGTGGACGAAGATCGAGCCGCCGAAAAAGACCGCGATGAGCAGGATCGACCAGAGGTTTGAAGTGAGGGTGTTGAGGATATCCACGGGGGGAAATTAAAGTAGTGAGTAGCGAGTAGTGAGTAGCGAGTAGGCCAGACGGCGAAAAGTGGGCGGAGGCGGAAAACGTTCAACGTCCAACATTCAACGTCCAACGTTCAAGGTTGAACGCTCGTTGAGCAAGGCAGCGATGACACCAGCTCAATGATTCATGGTACTCACAGTTGCGCTGCGGCGATGCGTCGGGCTTCGGCATCGACCGCTAAAACGGTGGCCAGATCGTCGGGTTCGCTGGAGGGGAGTTTCTCCAGGGTTTGGGCCACCACGCGGGGGATTCCCACAAATGGCAGGCGTGCGTCTAGGAAGGCGGCCACGGCCACTTCGTTGGCGGCGTTGTAGATGGCGGGCGCGGTTCCGCCGGCATGCATGACTTCGCGGGCGATTCGCAGCATGGGGAAAAGGCTTTCGTCGATGGGGCGGAACTCCAGCGAGAGGAGGCGGCTAAAATCCAGTGCGGTCTCAACGCCTGGCGCTCGGGTCGGGTGAAGCAACGCGTGCTGGATGGGAAAGGTCATCGAGGGCGGGCAGAGTTGGGCGATCATCGAGCCGTCGTTAAACCCCACCAGAGCGTGCACGATGCTTTGCGGGTGGATGACGGCGTGGCATTGCTCGGGGCGCAGTCCGAAGAGCTGCTGGGCCTCGATGAGTTCGAGCCCCTTGTTGGCGAGCGTGGCTGAGTCGACCGTGATCTTCGGGCCCATCGACCAGTTGGGGTGTTTGAGTGCATCAGCCACGGTGGCGTGCGCTAGGCGCTCGGCGGGCCAGTCGCGAAACGCACCGCCGCTGGCCGTCAGCGTGATGCGGGCGACATCAGCGGCGCTGTGGCCTTGGAGGCATTGGAAAACCGCGTTGTGTTCACTGTCGACGGGGAGCAGTTGGGCCCCGCTGACACGTGCGGCAGCCATCACAAACTTACCTGCCAGCACGAGGATTTCCTTGGAGGCGAGGGCAAGGTCTTTGCCTGCGGCAAGTGCGGCGAGGGCCGGTGCGAGGCCGGTCGTTCCGACCACCGCAACCAGCACGGTGTCAGCCTCGGGCAGGCGGGCCAAATCGGTGAGTCCGGCCAGGCCGCCGTGAAACTGGGTGCCTGGGGCAAACGCTCCGGAGTTGCGTGCGGCGGCGAGTGCGGTGTCGTCGAACAGACCGACGTGCGGCACGCGGAACTGTTGGGCGATGGCGGCGAGTTTCTCCCACTGGCCGCGTGCGGCTATTGCAACCAGCTCCAGTTTGTCCGGATGGGCCGCGATGACACGCAGGGTATTCTCACCGATGGAACCGGTGGCACCGAGCAGGACCACGCGTTTGCGGGTGTTGGATTGGATTGGCTTGGGCATCGTTCTCGTTCTCGTTTTCTTACTCGTCCCCGTTCTCTTGCCGAGTTCTCAATGTACGAGAACGAGTAGGAGTAGGAGAACGAGAATGAGTGATTAAAGCAGGCAGAAGATCAGGTAGCCGGCGGGTGCGGTCAGGATCAGGCTGTCGGATAAATCGAACATGCCGCCGATTCCCGGAATGGTGGTACCGGAGTCTTTGGTGTTGGCGCGACGCTTGATGACTGACTCCACGAGATCCGAGATGATGCCCAGGCCTGCCACGGGCAACGCGATGGCCGCCGCCAGCCACGGCGTGAGTGTGGTTGGGTAATAACTACCGAAGCCCCACGCGATACCGCCACCTAAGGCGGCCGAGGTTAGCAAGCCGCCGACTGCGCCTTCCCATGTTTTCTTGGGGCTGATGACCGGCGCCATCTTGTGTTTACCCAGTGCCATGCCGGTGAGCAGTGCACCCACATCGCAGAACTTGGATACGGCGATCAGCCACAGGACGAGCGCGAGACCGTTTTGCGCATGCGGGCCTTCAAGCAGCAGGATGCGCACAAGAAACTGCAACATGAACGGCACGTAGATCAGGCCGAAGAGCGTCCAGCCGAGCGACTCGACGCGGTTCTCGGAGTTGCGCTCGCCGACGATGCGGATGGCAAAAAGAATGGCGGCGAGCGCGAGGATGTTTTCTGGGGTGAACAGCGGTGCGTGCGCCGAGAGCAGGGGGGCGACGGTGATTATTGCACCCAAGATCAGGCCCAACTTGGTGAAGGGCGCGTGGCCCATGCGGGTGACCATCTGGTAAAACTCGCGCTGGGTGAAGGCACTCACCAAGACGGCGAGCACGATGCCGCCCTTGGTCTGAAAAAAATACATGGCCCCGAGGACGATGAGCCAAAGGATGAGGGTGCTGAAAATGCGTTTGGCCACGTTTTTTTTTGTTAGCGGGAGGCGTCGGGTTT
>JBILJE010000027.1:0-17730 GCA_044377395.1 Rariglobus sp.
TCCGTAGACAATCCACGAGCCGAGGCTGGGTTTGGAGATGCGCAGCGATCCGGTGTTCATGAACACCGTGGCGACATCGTGAGCGGGAATGTCCGTCCACATGGAGCGGATCACGGCGAGGTCGTCGGCGTGGGCACCGATTTTGGAGAACACCTCGCTGACTTCCAGGCCGGAACGGCCCATCGGGGTGAACTTAAACGGCGAGCCCATGGCCACGCCACCGCCGGGAAGGGTTTTGCCGTCAAGGGCGCTGAGGGCGGGTTTGGGATCCCAGGTGTCAACGTGGGAGGGCGCACCTTGGGCAAAGATGTGGATGATGCACTTGGCTTTACCGGGAAAGTGCGGCGCGTGGGGCAGGAGTAAATTGCCACTGGCACCCGTTGCCGGAGTGGCGCTGGGCCCGGCGAAGGTGGACAACGGGTCGATGACGGACGCAAGGCTGAGGGCTCCAAGGCCCATGCCGACTCGGCTCAGAAATTGGCGGCGGGTGAGGAAATAATCCTCGGGGTTGGTCGAAATGCCGCAACAGGGGTGGTTGGGGTGATGATGATCGGACATGCGAAACTGGGGTATACTGGCTGTAGAAGTTGGGGGCGCGGTACAGGTTACACGGGCGGGGCGATTGGCGGCGAGGGGAGCGCCGACAAGCGTTAAACTGACGTCAGTGGCATGGGGCAGTCGAGCGCGGAGGAGAGTGCGCGCAGTAAATCTGCTTCGTCGGGATCTATAGTGCCGTCATGGCTGATGGTGATCGAGAGGGCGGTGAGCAGGCGTTTTTTTACGGGACCGTAAGTCAGTGCCAAGCGGTCCAGCGCGAGGTCGAGGTGCGCCAGGGTGCAGTCCTTGGCCGGGATCAATCGCAGCACGGGGAAAATCCCAGAAAAGATGGTGGCCCCGGCATTGAATGCGTTTTCCGCATCTGCGTCGGGGGCTAAGCTCAGGCGGCAGCCGAAGGAGAGCACCACGCTGATTTCGTTCGAAACGTCGGCGGGCGAATAGATTTCGCGTCGGCCGGAGGGCTTGGCGGCGAGGGCGAGGTGGTGAGTGAGGACTTTTTGCAGGGCAAATTCTAACAGGCTTACCTGCTGGTCGGCGTGCACGAGTTCGTCGAGGGTTTCGAGCAGACGAGCGAGGTCTGCGGGGGGGAGTTTACGCAGTGCCGGAGGGGTGAGCAGCAGAAGTGGCAGGCGCGACTCGTGGGGAAGGGAGCGCAGGTTGGTTTCGAAGGAGGTTACCAAGTCGACGCAAGCCGAGCCGGAGATACGTCGTATCAAGTCCAGTTGGCGTGTCCGTAAGCTGGATGCGTCGATGGGGAGCAGGAGGCCACAGACCAGCGCGGCAGCCGTGGCTGGTGTGCGGGCTGCAGTGCGCAGTTCGGAGGGGAGTGACTGGGCGAGTAATTGGGCGAGCGCGGTGTGGTCGGGATTTAGCGTGCCAATCGTGGCGACCATTTTTTGCGGATCTATGCCGCCGGATGCGCGGGTGTTTATGGGGGCACGCGCACCCGTTGTCTGTGAGCGGGCAGAGCTAAACGCGGAGGCTGCCTGGCGCACGGTTTCGGGGACGGCTTCCACTTCATCTGAATGGGGTGGGTAGTGGTCGTTGAAGGCGGGATCGATTGCGCGGATGCGTTCACCGAGCGGGGGATGGGTGGCCCAAAGTCCGCCAAATGACGTGAGAAACCCTTGGGCGAAAAAGAAGTGGCTGAGCTCGGAGGCCTTGGTGGCTTGCACACGCGAGCCGAGGGAGTAGCCGCCGATTTTTTTGAGGGCCCCGCAAATACCGGAGGGATTGCGGGTGAATTGCACGGCGGCGGCGTCAGCCAAAAATTCGCGCTGGCGGGAGACGGCGGACTGAATCAGGCGGCCGAAAAAATAGCCGACGTAGCCCAGTGCGATCATGACCAAACCTACGGCGAAAATGACGATGATCAGCCCGCCACCGTTTTTGTCGCGGTCGCTGGAGCGGACGCGCATGTTGCCCATGCCGCTGAGGATTCCGCGCCCAATGAGACCGACTACCAAGATGCCGTGAAGGATCGCGGTGAGGCGGACGTTGAGGCGCATGTCGCCGTTGAGGATGTGGCTAAACTCATGGGCAACGACGCCCTGGAGCTCGTCGCGGGTGAGTTTTTCTAGGGTTCCGCGAGTCACGGTGACCACCGCGTCGCTGGTGGTAAGGCCGGCGGCAAAGGCGTTGATGCCGGTTTCATTATCGAGCACGTAAACGGCAGGCAGCGGCAGGCCGGAGGCGATGGACATCTCCTCGACGATGTTGAGCAACTGGCGCTCGCGCAGGTCGGTGGTTTTCGGGGCGAGTTCGCGGGCACCGACCGAGGCTGCGATGGCGCGTCCGCCGGCGCGCAGTTGTAACCATTTACCCAATGCGGAGAGGCCCACCACCACGAGCGTGAGCAGGGTGAACGAGATCAGCGCTCCTGGTTGCCAGAGCTGGAGGTGGTCGAGACCGCCGAGGTCGCGCTCAAGGCCGCCACCATTGGCGGTCGCGCGTACGCCGAAGTAGGCGGTCAGTACGATGAAGGCAAAATAGCCTGCTGCGATGGTCCCGAGTACCGCTAGGGCAAAGAGCGCAACCAAGCGGGTCGTGCGCTGTTTGGCCAGGGCCTGGGCCTCAAAGAAGTCCATGCGAAGAAATGGCGGACAGGCCGGCGGGGTAAACGGCGGGATTGCCGGGCTTAGTTAAACTGGACCTTGGGAGCTTGGCGCTCGGAGGGGTCTTCGATTTGGAACAAGGTGGCGGGCTGGAAGCCGAGTGCGCCGGCCAGCAGAACGGCGGGGAAGGTTTCGCGCTGGGTATTATAGGCCATGACGCTGTCGTTGTAGGCCTGGCGGGCGAAAGAGATTTTGTTTTCGGTCGAAGTGAGCTCCTCGGTAAGCTGCATCATGTTCTGGTTGGCCTTGAGCTCGGGATAAGCCTCGGAGACGACCATGAGGCGGGAGAGCGCGCCGCCCAGGCCGGCTTCGGCGGTGAGCAGGCTGCCCACGGCTGCAGGATCGGCGGGGTTGGCGGCGGCGGTTTGGGCGGCTGAGGCGGCGATGTTACGGGCCTTGATGACGGCTTCGAGGGTGCTGCTCTCGTGCTTGAGGTAACCCTTGGCGGTTTCGACCAAATTGGGGATGAGGTCGTAGCGGCGTTTTAGCTGCACATCGATTTGCGCGAAGGCGTTTTTGAAGCGGTTGCGCAGTGCGACAAGGCCGTTGTAGATGCCGACAGCCCAGAGGCCAACGATCACTACGCCGAGAAAAAGTACGCCTAGGACGATGATAATGGGTGTCATGATTTAAGGTAGATGCTCCGATGGAAGGTGGCAGCGACTGTGTCCGTCAGCGAGCGCGGGGCGAGGCGGAACTGTTTACAACGCGGTTGATTGTTTCTTGCGCGGTGAGCAAGTTCGGGTTTTCCGAATGCCGATTAGAACCCTGTTTACCCTCTTGCTGGCCTTGGTCGTGATCCGGGCGGACGCGCGCGCCGACGAGGTGCAGGTCGAGTCAGCGCCCCTGCTTTCAGGTGCTGAGACGCCGGTGTTGCCGGGCGGGGCATTGCGCTCGTTTGTGGCGGCGAGGCGGGCGCTGGAGTTGGGCTTTCCCTCGACCGCTGCGGGAATTTACACTCAGTTACTCGCCTCCCCGCAGGTGATTGGATCTGCGCGCGACCTACTGGTGCTAGAGTTGGTCAGCGCCCGACTTAACGAGGGGCGCACGGAGGAGGCGGAGCGTGCCCTGCAAACCTACGCGGGATCTCCGACGGCCAGTTACTGGTTACGCTCGGGGTTGATTGCGGTGCGGCGCAAGCGTGTCGATGCGGCGCGTGCCGCCTTGTCCTCCGCCAAAGCTGAAGATCTAGTGGTAGCGGACCGGGCATGGTGGAGTTTTTTGCAGGGGCAGGTGGCCGACGCAGGAGGGGATTTCGCCAAGGCGCGCGACGCCTATCAAAGGGCTGCGGATATGGCTGTATCGGAGATACAGAAAGCGCATTTGGTGTTGGCGCGCGAGCAAGCGAGGCTGAGTCTGGGTGAGGCGAGCGAGGCGCAGTTGAGCACGCTGCGCCAAGGCACCGAGCGCTATCAGGGCAAAAAAGTTGGTTATGCTTATGCGCGGCAATATGCGGCGCTGCTAGCGGTGCGTGGCCGCACCGATGAAGCGGTGGACTTTCTGAAAAAGCAGTTGGAGTTGTTGCCGGAGGGAGAGCGCGTGGCGCGGGATGACTATCGGTTGCTCTTAGGTCTGATTGCCGGGGCAAGTCGGACTGATGGGCGCAATGCGCTTAATGGGTTGTTGGCCGGAGCGGGAGAAGCGGACTTGCAGCGCGTGGCTCTGCATCTGCTGGCGAGGGACTCGGCCGACGCAGCATTTTACAGCAAGCTCAATGGGCTGATCACGGCGGCACCCGCGCACCCGATATTGGCGGATCTTCTGCTGGTGCGCGCCCAGCTTGGACTGACTGAAAAGCAGCTTCAAGTGGTCGAAAAGATCGGTGGTTTGGATACGGTTGTTACGGCCAATCTGGCGCAGGTTGAACTGGATGCAAAGGCGTTGTTGGCGAAGTTCCCCGCCTCGGAGCTTAAGCCGGCGGCGCTCGGATTATTGGCGGATCAAGCATGGGAATTGAAGCGTTACCGCACAGCGGCCGATTACGCGGCATTGGCGCAGGTGGAACTACCGCCACGCGAGGTGCGGGCCGCGCTAGGAGTGATGATTGCCGAGGCCCGCTTTAAGGCCGGTGATTTTGGTGCTGCGGAGAAGGCCTACGCGACGGCACTCGACGAGGTTCCTGTTGGAGTTGATCCAGGCCTGCTCATCGCGCAGCGCGTGGTTTCGCTGGTTCAGGGCGGGCAACTGGATGGGGCGATCGGGCAGCTGGATCGTTTCGCGCAGGACGCCCGCCTGGGGCAAGTGCAACGCTGGCAAGTGGAGTGGGTTTTATCGAGTGCGTTACAGGCGGCGGGACGTGAGTCGGAGGCTTACGCCCGGGTTAATCAACTGGTGGATGGGTCGAATCCAGCGGACGGCGGGTTGCCGGGGGAACTACGCGCTCGTTTGGCTTGGTTGCAGGCCCGCCTGTCGCTGGTGGCAGGTCAGCCGGAAAAAACACTGGAATTGGCTGCGGCAATACCCAGTCAATTGGCCGGTGTGGAGGCGGGATTACGCGCTCAAGTGGAGGCGGGAATTCGGTTGATGCAGGCCCAGGCAAAGTTTCGGTTGGGACAGTCCGCAGAGGCTTTGGCGGCACTGGCATCGGTACGGGCAGATTTCCCGCAGGCGGACGCCGCTGTGTATTCATACATTGACGAGGCGGATTATTTCGCGGGTAAGGGGCTCTACGTGGATGCGCAAAGGTGCCTTATCGATCTAGCGGATAAGTTTAAGCAGCATAAGTACGCGCCCTACGCGCTGTATCGTGCGGCACTCATTGTCGAGCAGCGCGGTGAGGATCGCTACTATGAGGAAGCGTACAAAATTCTGGAGCGCATCGTGAGTGACAGGGAGTATGGGCAGTCGCCCATTGTTTTTCATGCGCGATTAAAGCAAGGCGACCTTGCGCGTAGATTAAATGACTTTCCCCGGGCCCGACTTACCTACGAGTTTTTGATTAACAACTATGGTCAGCACGTCGGTGTTTTGGCGGCAGAGCTAGCGCTGGCGAGCTGCCACCGTGCCCAAATCACCCCGTCGGATGTTTCGCATTACGAAAGCGCGCTGACGATTTTGGAGCGCTTGCAGGACCTGCCAACGGCCACTGTGGACATGCGCGTGGAGGCTGGATTTCAGCTTGGTGATCTGGTGGCGACCAGGGGTAAGGCTGTCGATTTGGATCGCGCTGAGATTGTTTGGTGGACGCTGGTGACGACGTATCTTCTGGATGACGTTCAAGCAGAGAAATTGGGCCCAAAGGGGCGCTATTGGATCGCCCGAGCACTGGTTCGGTTTGGGGATATTCGCCGGTCTAGGGGGAATCTTGAAGAAGCGCGCAATGCTTACGACCTCATCATTCGGAAAAATCTTCCCTTCGCAAAGTTGGCGCGCGAGTCCTTTATGCGAGCCGGTGGACAACCCCAGCCGTAGCTGCCGAGCACTGTATCGCTTACAGACAGGCGCATTTGCCCTCTTTCATTCTATTTAGGAATTTAAACCCATGCCTACAGATCCTAGTATTTTAATCCGCGGCGGCCCCATGATGTGGGTGCTTTTGTTGCTGGCAGTCCTCGTGCTCGTTTTATTCATAGAGCGCACGTTTTACCTGCACCGAGGCCAAATCAAAGCCACGCGGTTCGTGGACGGCATTAAGAACACTTTGGCGAAGCGGCGCATCGTCGAAGCGCTCACCTTGTGCGAGGAGACTCCGGGACCGGTGGCTGCGGTGGTTAAGGCTGCGTTGATCCACGCGCATGATGATGAGACCGATATGCGATTTGCAGTGCAGGAGGCGGCGGTGGTTGAATTGCCAGCGTTAGAGCGGAGATTGGGCTCGATTGCAGCCATTGCACAAGTGGCACCGATGGTGGGGTTACTGGGGACGGTTTTAGGCATGGCCGCCACGTTTCAGGCTTTTATGCAGGGCGGTCAGTATGCCACGGCTCAAGCGCTGTCATTTGGCATGTGGCAGGCCTTGCTCGCAACGGCCGGCAGTCTCGTGCTGGCGATTCCCGCGCATCTAGCCTATCACTTTTTGCAGGGGCGGGTGAGATCCCTCGTGCGTGACATTGAGTGGTCGGGCAATGAAATCATGCGGTATTTGTTAATTGATTACCGCCAGCAAGAGGCTGGCGCCACGGAAAAGACGGTACCAGCCAAGTCGTCATGATTACCCGTCCGTTGGATTTGTCTTCGCGGTTACGCCCCTCGCCGCATGGGTATGAGTTTGTGTTCTATGTGAACGCCGGACTCATCGCTTTGTTCTTTGTGTTGTTCGGTTCGCGGTTCGTGCTGTCGCCTGGGCTGGGCATAGACTTTAGCCTGCCGGTAATGCCATCAGCGTTGGCGGGGGCCGTTTCAACTGACGTCGTGGTCACGATTAAGGGGGCGAATTTGGCGTTTGTTGAAGGGGCCAAGGTAGATTTTGCCGGACTTCGCAGTCACCTTAACGAACGGGCAAAGGGGGGCGATGGCCTGCGTCTACTTGTTCAAGCGGACGCAGCGTTAACCACACGTGATCTGACTGAAGTCTACGATATGGCGCGGGAAGCGGGCTTTGCTTCCGTGCAGATAGCCGCAGAGCCGCAGGTCGTGCGGTAAACGCCATGATAGTACAAAGGCGATTTCCCTGGGTGGCGGTAAGCGCGGTGGTGGCCTCGTTGCTAATTTGGGCAGTGGCGATGCTGCCGTCGGTGGGTGAAGCCCCGAGTGTGGTCAAGGAGGCCAAATTGCCGAGGTTGGGAATCGCACGAATCAATCAGGGTGAGGTTACGGAATTGTTGACGGAGCAAATTATGGCGTACGATCCAGCGCCGCTCTTTATTCCCTCGGGGATGAACAGTAGTGGGGCAGAGTTGCCGGTGGGTATACGGCCTGGCTTAGAGGGGCCATTTGATGAACTCCCCGCGCGATTCACCCGAAGTATGCCGTTGAGTTTTCTTTCGAACTTAAAGACAACGCGTAATCCGATCGAGGGATTAAGGCGCAGGGGGAGCTATGATTCGCTTTTGGCCTTAGCCCGCACAGAAGAGGTGGCGTTAAAGGGGGAAAGTGTCGTTGGGCGAATTGAAATATTTAAAGTTGAAGGAGGCGAATTTGTGGGGTCGGTTGATTGGTCGACTGCTACTGTGACTAAGCTTGAGGACTGGCGCCCATTGGAGCTAATGGGCGCGGTCACCCACGAGGGATTCGTTGGCGAACTGGTGGTCACGACAAGCTCGGGGTCTAGTGAAATAGATGATAATTTTCGTTCCCTCCTGAGAAAAAATGTGCTGTTTAGTGGCCGCCTACCGGTTGGTTTCTACACCTTTCGAGTAGGCCGTTGAGAGCATGTTGAAAAAGATCAAGATTGCAGTTGACGGCCGAAATGCGGCTGGTCAAGGTGCACATTCCTTTTCTCGTTTTTTGACCACTTTCCTAGTAACGCCCAGATAGCTCAGTTGGTAGAGCACGTCCTTGGTAAGGACGAGGTCGCCGGTTCGAGTCCGGTTCTGGGCTCCAGGTCAAAAGCGAAAAAGGCAAATTTCCGACAAGACAAACAAACTCATCACATTTCACCATGGCTAAGAGCACATTCGAACGCAACAAACCCCACGTTAACGTCGGCACCATCGGCCACGTTGACCACGGAAAAACCACCACGACGACCGCTATCCTTGCCGTTCAAGCACGCAAGGGGCTCGCCGAGGTCAAGACCTACGCGGACATCGCCAAGGGCGGCACCGTTCGTGATGCGTCCAAGATCGTGACGATCTCGGTTGCGCACGTCGAATACCAGACCGAAAAGCGCCACTATGCGCACGTCGATTGCCCCGGCCACGCCGACTTCGTGAAGAACATGATCACCGGTGCCGCCCAGATGGACGGCGCTATCTTGGTGGTTTCCGCTGCTGACGGCCCGATGCCCCAGACCCGCGAGCACATCCTCCTCGCCCGTCAGGTGGGCGTTCCTAAGATCGTTGTTTGGCTCAACAAGGTCGACCTCATCGATGACCCCGAGCTCCTTGACCTCGTCGAGATGGAAATCCGCGAGCTGCTCTCGAAGTATCAATTCGATGGCGACAACGCCACGATCGTTCGTGGTTCCGCCACCGCCGCGCTTGACAACAAGCCCGAGGGCAACGCCGCGATCACCGCGCTGATGGATGCTATCGACACCGATATCCCTGAGCCCGCCCGTGAGCACGACAAGCCTTTCTTGATGTCGGTTGAAGACGTGTTCTCGATCACTGGCCGCGGCACTGTCGCTACCGGTCGTATCGAGCGCGGCATCCTCAAGGTCAACGACCCTGTTGAGATCGTCGGCCTCAAGGACACCGTAGTTTCCGTCGTCACCGGTATCGAAATGTTCCGCAAGCTCCTCGACTCCGGTCAAGCTGGCGACAACGTTGGTATCTTGCTCCGCGGTATCGACAAGGAGTCCATCGAGCGCGGTCAAGTGCTTGCTGCGCCGAAGTCCATCAAGCCGCACAAGAAGGCCAAGGCTGAGATCTACGTCCTCTCCAAGGAAGAGGGCGGCCGTCACACCCCGTTCTTCAACGGTTACCGTCCCCAGTTCTACTTCCGCACCACGGACGTAACGGGCATCGTCAACCTCCCCAAGGGCATCGAGATGATCATGCCTGGTGACAACATCTCTGTTGAAATCGACTTGATCGTTCCTATCGCTATGGAGACGACCCAACGCTTCGCTATCCGCGAAGGTGGTCGTACCATCGGTGCAGGTCGTATCACCGAGATCATCGAGTAAGACAGAAGAAATTCTTTAGACCCCGCCGCCGAGGCCTCGTAAAAGGGGCCTCGGCTGCGTCGTCTAGAAACAACCCACAGGCGTGTAGCTCAATTGGTAGAGTAGCGGTCTCCAAAACCGTTGGTTGGGGGTTCGATTCCCTCCGCGCCTGCCACTTTATATTAAATGAATAATCCGTTCCGCAGCACCCGCGTGTTCTTTGGTGAAATCGTCGACGAGCTCAAAAAAGCGACTTGGCCCACCAAAATCGAACTGCGCGATTCTACAATAGTAGTGATTTTTGCCGCGGTCATTCTCGGATTATTCACCAGCATCAGCGACTTTGCCCTCTATCAGGTCGTCGATCTTTTTACCTCCTGGGTTAGTTAACCCGCTTTCAATTTCCGTCCATGTCCACTGAAACCACCACGCCTATTGGCGCCCAATGGTTTGCGCTTCACACACTCTCCGGCCAGGAGAACAAGGTGAAGGCTTACATTGAGAAGTTCAAAAAGGTCGAGGAACTCGACGATTACATCTTCGATGTGCTCCTCCCTACTGAGGTCGTTTCAGAAGTGAAGGGTGGAAAGAAAAGCACAAAGACGCGCAAACTTTACCCGGGTTATGTGTTCATCCAGATGCGTCTTTTTGAAGACAAACACCTGATCAACAAACCGTGGTATTTCGTCAAGGAGGTCTCTGGCGTGATTAGCTTTGTCGGAGGCGAAAATCCCGCCGCTTTGCGTCAGTCTGAAATCGACGAGATCAAGGCGCGCATCGCTGAAGCTAACGGCAAGGAAGTGCCCAAGGTTTCCTACGAACTGGGCGAAGAAGTTAAGATCAACGACGGTGCATTTGCCAACCTCACAGGGCGTATCGATGAAATCGATCCAGCTCGCGGCAAACTCAAGATTTCCGTCTCCATTTTCGGCCGGTTTACCCCGGTCGAGCTCGAATACTGGCAGGTGCAACGTCTCACCGAGTGAGCCGACGCCCTCTTTGACACCGCCGACGTTCAGCACAAAACACGTCACTAAACACCCGCCAATTCACTTACTCACATGGCTAAGAAGATCCAAGGCTACATTCGTCTCCAACTGCCCGCCGGTGCCGCTAATCCCGCGCCTCCCGTCGGTCCCGCTCTCGGCGCTCAAGGCGTCAACATCATGGCGTTCTGCAAAGAATTCAACGCCAAGACCAAGGACCAGAACGGCATGATCCTGCCCGTGGTCATCACGGTCTACTCGGACAAGAGCTTCACGTTCATCCTCAAGTCGCCTCCCGCTTCCGTTCTTTTGAAGAAGGCAGCTGGCATCGCTTCCGGATCCGCCAAATCGAACGTCGACAAGGTCGGCAAGGTTTCCACCAAGCAGCTCGCTGAAATCTGGAAGCTCAAGAAGGCCGATATGAACGCCAAGGACGAAGCAGCCGGCATCAAGATCATCGCCGGAACGGCCCGTAACATGGGCATCGAAGTCGTCGACTAATTTCCCGTCAGCACATCAACCGCTCAACGTGGGAGCCCGAAAGGGCGTTCGCACCACAAGGAGTAATACATGCCCGTAAAACAAAGCAAACGCTACGTCAGCGCCGTCAAGAGCGCCGATCTCTCGAAAGGTTATCCTCTGGCTGAAGCCATGGAAATCCTTTCCAAGTTCCCCAAAGCCAAGTTCGACGAAACCGTCGAGCTTTCCATCCGTCTCGGTGTTGACGCCTCCCAAGGCGACCAGATGGTTCGCGGTACCACGCCGTTGCCCAACGGTTCCGGTAAAAAAGTGCGCGTCATCGTGTTCACCGACAGCCCTGAGGTCGCCCTCAAGGCCGGTGCAGACGAAGCCGGCATGGCTGAACTCATGAAGAAGGTCAGCGATGGCTGGCTCGAATTCGATGTCGCCATCGCGACCACCGAGGCCATGAAGCAGGTCCGTACTTTGGCCCGCGTGCTCGGCCCCAAGGGTCTGATGCCCAATCCTAAGTCCGGAACCGTCACCGACGATATCGCTGCTGGTATCAAAGCCGTTAAGGCCGGTCGCGTTGAGTTCAAGATGGACAAGGCCGCTAACATCGGTGTCGGCATTGGTAAGCGCTCCTTCACCAACGCCCAGCTCATCGAGAACGCGAAAGCGGTACTCGAGGCCATTTCCAAGGCCAAGCCTGCGTCCTTCAAGGGCAACTACATCAAGACCGTCGCCTTCTCATCCTCGATGAGCCCTGGCGTTCACGTCGCCTCCACCGAATACAGCAAGTTCTAATCGGAACCCTACCCATGAGAGCCGAAAAAAAATACCTGATCAGCGAAGTCGAGACGCACCTTAAGAAGTCCGACTACGTCATCCTCGCCAATTTCTCGAAGGTCACCGTTTCCGATGTCGCCGAACTCCGCGCCAGCCTTGCCGCTGAAAACGCCGAGTTCCACGTCGTCAAGAACAGTTCCCTCCGTGTAGCCGCCAAGGCCTTGGGCCTGCCCGAGTTCGAATCCTCCACCTTGGCTGGCCCAACGGCTATCCTCGTCGGTGGCAAGAACCCGGCTGGCGTCGCGAAGATCCTTAAGAAGTTCTTCGACACCAAGCAGCGTCTTGAGGTCAAAGTCGGCGTCCTGGAGAAGAAGATTTTCTCCGCAAAGGAACTCGCCGTGATGGCCGATCTGCCTCCCTTCAACGTCATGCGCTCGCAGTTCCTCAGCTTGCTCACCAGCAACGCTGCGTCCTTCGTTCGCGTTCTCGACGCCAAGGTCAAAAAAGAGCAGCCCGCCGCCTAATCCACATCAACCCATTTTGAGAAGGCGTCGGTTAAAATCGACGCCTTTGAGAAGACAAAAATCCACAAGGGTGGGCTAGGGGATACGTCCCTTAAACGCGTTTTATTCCTGAAACCGCTAGTCGCCCTAGGAACTTAATACCATGAGCAATATCACCAAAGACCAAGTTATCGACTGGCTGTCCGCCCAGACCGTTCTCGAGCTCGCCTCCATCGTTAAAGACCTCGAAGCCAAGTGGGGCGTTTCCGCCGCCGCTGCCGTTGCCGCCGCTCCTGCTGGTGGTGGTGCCGCTGCCGCCGCTGTCGAAGAGAAGACCGAGTTCAACGTTGTCCTCGTTGAGGCCGGCGCGAACAAGATCGGCGTCATTAAGGAAGTCCGCGCCATCACCGGCTTGGGCCTTAAAGAGGCCAAGGATCTCGTTGAAGGCGCTCCTAAGGCCGTCAAAGAAGGTGCTTCCAAGGCTGACGCCGAGGACATCAAGAAGAAGCTCGAGGCCGCTGGCGCCAAGGTCGAACTCAAGTAATTACTTGGCGTTCAACGATCTAAATCGTCTATCGTCTTCGGGACAGGCCGTGCTTTCGCGCGGCCTGTCCTTTGCCTTTTTCGCTATCGCTCTTTGTTTTCAGTTTTCGCCCCAGCCTTCGGCTGGAGTTCGTCTGATTTGACCGCGCTAACCAGCGCGGTTTCTCCGTCTCTATACTTTACCTAACCGGGATCACCCATGGCCGTTCGCAATCAATCCGACCGTATCAACTTCGGCAAACTTCGTGAAGTTATTGTTCCGCCGAACCTGATCGAAATCCAGATCACGTCTTATCTCGATTTCCTTCAAAAGGGCATTCCCGAGAAACAGCGTAAGCCCCAAGGCCTCGAGGCCGTCTTCCGCGAGGTTTTCCCGATCGAGTCCTACGATGCGCGCCTCAATCTCGAGTACGTCTCCTACACGCTCGGCGACTCGAAAAATTCCGAGATCGAGTGTATCCGCGAGGGTATCACCTATTCGGTCCCCCTTTATGTAAAGCTGCGCCTCCGTGAGGAAGACTTCATCAAGGACGAAGAAATCTACATGGGCGAAATCCCCATGGTGACTGAGCGTGGCTCTTTCATCATCAATGGCGCCGAGCGTGTCGTGGTCTCCCAGTTGCACCGTTCGCCCGGCATTGCTTTCGAAGTTGCCCCGCATGCCAACGGCAAGCCGCTCCACTCTTTCCGCATCATTCCCGACCGCGGTACCTGGCTCGAAGTTCAGTTCGATAACAACGACCTCCTTTACGTTTACCTGGACCGCCGTCGCCGTCGTCGTAAGTTCCTTATTACTACGCTGCTGCGTGCTATCGGCTACAGCTCCGACATCGACATCCTGAATCTTTTCTACGAGATCAAGGACATCAAGATCGCCAAGGCTCTCGACCTCGAAAACGTCTCCACTTTGGTCTTGGTTGAAGATGCGATCGATGCCCAGAAGGGCGTCGTGCTCGCTCGTGCTTTCGAGCCACTCACCAAGCAGATCGTTCGTACCTTCGAGAAACACGGCATCTCCAGTATCCGTGTCATTGACACGGCTTCTGACGAAGGAGCAATCATCCGCGCCCTCAAAAAAGATCCGACCCGTAACGAGGAAGAAGCCCTCAAGGAAATCTACAAGCGCCTACGTCCAGGCGAGCCGCCCACAACCGCTAACGCTAAGGCCCTGCTCAAGCGCCTGTTCTTCGATCCGAAGCGCTACGACCTCGGCCGCGTCGGTCGCTACAAGATCAATCAGAAGCTCGGCCTCAAGGTCGACCTCGAACAGCGTATTCTCGAGTCCGGCGACATCACCTCGGCCACCAAGTACCTTGTCCGCCTCAAGCGCGGTGAGGGTGTTGTGGACGATATTGACCATCTCGGTTCCCGCCGCGTTCGTACCGTCGGCGAGCTGCTTGCCAACCAATGCCGCGTGGGCTTGTCCCGCACCGAGCGTTTGGTGCGCGAGCGCATGACCATGTACGACCAGAGCGTTGATTCGATCACGCCACAAAAGCTGATCAACCCGAAGGCGCTCACCACGGTGATCCGCGATTTCTTCGCTCGTTCGCAGCTCTCGCAGTTCATGGACCAGATCAACCCCCTCGCCGAGGTCACGCACAAGCGTCGTCTCTCCGCGCTTGGGCCGGGTGGTCTTAACCGTGAGCGTGCCGGCTTCGAAGTGCGTGACGTTCACCCGTCGCACTATGGCCGTATTTGCCCAATCGAGACGCCCGAAGGTCCGAACATCGGTCTGATCAACTCGCTCTCCACCTACGCCCGCGTTAACGAGTTTGGTTTCATCGAAACCCCGTATCGCATCGTTAAGGACGGCAAGGTTTCCGACAAGATCGACTACCTCACTGCCGACCAAGAAGAGGCTAAGGTCATCGCTCAGGCGAATTCCGAACTCGACGAGAAGAACCACTTCGTCGGCAAGGTCACCGTCCGTCAAGACGGCGAATTCCTTGAAGTGCCCGCTTCCGAAGTCCATTACATGGACGTTTCGCCTAAGCAGGTTATCTCGATCGCCGCTGGTATGATCCCGTTCCTTGAGCACGACGACGCGAATCGCGCGCTGATGGGTGCGAACATGCAACGCCAGGGCGTACCACTTCTTCAGGCCGAGTCGCCGTTCGTCGGCACCGGTATTGAAGAGCGCGTTGCCCGCGACTCCAAGATCGTCGTTGTGGCCGAAGAGGCAGGCATCGTCGCATTCGTGGACGCCAAGAGCATCGTCATCACCAAGGACGGAGAACTGCCGCGCAACTTCGAGAAGAACCCCAAGAGCGATGCCAAGAACGGCGTGACCGTTTATGAGCTCCGCAAGTTCATGCGCTCCAATGCGAGCACTTGCTTCAATCAGAAGCCGATCGTGGACAAGGGCCAGAAGGTTAAGGTTGGCGACATCATCGCTGACGGTCCTTCGACCGAAAAGGGTGAGATGGCCCTGGGCCGTAACATCCTCGTCGCGTTCATGCCTTGGAACGGCTACAACTTCGAAGACGCTATCCTCATCTCCGAAAAGGTGCTGAAGGAAGACATCTTCACCTCCATCCACATCCATGAGTTCGAGGTCGCCGCACGCGATACCAAGCTCGGGCCTGAGGAAATCACCCGCGATATCCCGAACGTTGGCGAAGAGGCCCTCAAGAACCTCGACCACAACGGCGTCATCCGTATCGGCGCTGAGGTCAAACCCGGCGACATCCTCGTCGGTAAGATCACGCCCAAGTCCGAAACCGAACTCGCTCCCGAGGAAAAGCTCCTTCGCGCGATCTTCGGCGAGAAGGCCGCGGACGTTAAGGACACCTCGCTGGTCGTTCCGTCGGGCGAATCCGGTATCGTCATGGACGTGAAGGTTTCCAGCCGCGTTGATTTCGAGAAGGAGAAGCTCTCCCCCTCCGATCGTCGCCGCCAGACCAAGCAGATCCAGGAAGACTACAAGACGCAGATGGATAAACTGCGCGAAGGTCTGACCGAGGCGCTGTCCAACATCCTCCTCGGCGAAAAGATCCCGCTCGATGTCATCAACGGTGACACCAACGAGATCATTATCCCGGCCAACCGTAAGATCACCAAGACGCTCCTGCGCAAGCTCGCTGCCGTCTCCAAGCACGTCGAGATCGATCCCTCCCCGGTTCGTATCAAGATCATGGAGATCATCGGCTCTTACCAGTCGAAGTTCGACGAGCTCGAGACCGACCGTGAGCGCAAGGTCAACAGCATCGAAGCCGGTGAAGACAACGGCAACGGTGCGATCAAGCAGGTCAAGGTGTACATCGCCACCAAGCAGAAGCTTGAGGTCGGTGACAAGATGGCTGGTCGTCACGGCAACAAGGGCGTGGTCGCCAAGATCGTTCCTCAAGAAGACATGCCTTTCCTCCCGGATGGCACGCCCATTGAGATCTGCTTGAACCCGCTCGGCGTTCCTTCGCGTATGAATATCGGACAGGTGCTCGAGACGCATCTCGGCTGGGCTTGTAAAAAGCTTGGTATGAAGATCGCCACGCCTGTGTTCGACGGCATTCCGGAGAAGAAAATCCGTGAGTACCTCAAGGAGGCCAAGCTCCCCACCACCGGTAAGAGTGCGCTGTTCGACGGTCGTACTGGCGAGAAGATCGATCAAGAGGTCGTGGTTGGCTACATCTACATGATGAAGCTGAACCATCTTGTGTCTCACAAGATCCACGCTCGTGCCGTCGGTCCTTACTCCCTCGTCACGCAGCAGCCCTTGGGTGGTAAAGCCCAATACGGCGGCCAGCGCTTCGGCGAAATGGAGGTCTGGGCGCTCGAGGCTTACGGCGCGGCACACACCCTTCAGGAGTTGCTCACCGTCAAGTCCGACGACGTGCAGGGCCGTACCAAGATCTACGAGTCGCTCGTCAAGGGCGACAATACCTTGGTCGCGGGCACCCCCGAGTCCTTCAACGTGTTGATCAAGGAAATCCAGTCCCTCGGTCTGGATATCAAGCTCAACAAGCGCGACGCCTTCGGCGGTCTCACCGGCTAATCCGGCTTACGTCACCATTTAACGATTACATAGGGATATAACTCACAATGAGCATTCAACCCAACGAAGTTGCAGCCGGTGCCCGCGAAGAAACTCGCGATGTGCTCGGTCTGGAAACCAGCCCGTTCGACTGCGTCTCCATTACTGTCTCCTCACCGGAGACGATCCGCGCCTGGTCCAAGGGCGAGGTCAAGAACCCCGAGACGATCAACTACCGTACGTTCAAGCCCGAGCCGGGTGGTCTTTTCTGCCAAAAGATTTTCGGGCCGGTGCGCGACTACGAGTGCGCCTGCGGAAAATACAAGCGCATCAAATACAAGGACGTGGTCTGCGATCGTTGCGGCGTCGAGGTAACTATCTCGCGCGTCCGTCGTCAGCGCATGGGCCACATCGAGTTGGCGGTTCCTGTCACCCACATCTGGTTCCTCAAGTCGATGCCCAGCCGTCTCGGCTTGCTGCTCGACATGACCGCCCGCTCGCTCGAGCGCGTCATCTACTATGAGAACTACATGGTGGTTGATGCCGGTAAAACACCGCTTGAACTCAAGCAGTTGCTCACCGACGTCGAGTACCGTCAGGCGCTCGAAGAGTACGGTGACGATTCCTTCGTCGCGAAGATGGGGGCCGAGGCTGTCCGTGACTGCCTCGTTAAGACCGACATGGAAGCGACCGTCGCCGAGCTCCAGGAGCAGATGCGCGCAACCAAGTCCAAGCAGATCAAAAAGAAGCTCTCGAAGCGTCTCAAGGTCATCCAAGGCTTCATCCAATCCTCGTCCCGCCCTGAGTGGATGGTGCTGGAAGTGTTGCCTGTCATCCCGCCGGACCTGCGCCCGCTCGTTCCGCTCGAGGGTGGCCGTTTCGCCACCTCCGACCTGAACGATCTCTATCGCCGCGTCATCAATCGCAACAATCGTTTGCGTAACCTGATGCAGCTGAAAACGCCTGACGTTATCATCCATAACGAAAAGCGCATGCTGCAAGAGGCCGTTGACGCTCTTTTTGACAACGGTCGCCACGGCCGTCCTGTCACGGGTGCCGGCAACCGTCCCCTGAAGTCCCTCTCTGACATGCTCAA
>JBILJE010000232.1:0-5223 GCA_044377395.1 Rariglobus sp.
AAAAGCGGTTGAGGTGACCAGGCGGCCGACTGGGGTGTCGGCAGGACAAAAGAACTAGGGGAACCGCGTTGAATTTAAACCCTTAAATCGAGCCGTTGGCCAAAGCAGAAACGCCGCGGTCCAGCTCGGCGGTCCTTTTTATCCCGCCGCCTCCCGGTAAAGCGCCGCTGTGGCCTGGGCTGCGCGGTTCCAGTCGAACAGCTGCGCCCGCTCCAGCCCGCGTTTGCGCCAGGGTTCCGGCGCGGCCAGCACTTCGCGCAGGCCTGCGGCGATAGCTGCCGGTGAATCGGGTTCGACGATGCGCGCCGCCTCACCCACCACTTCCGCAAGCGAGCCGCGCCCCGAGCACACCACTGGGCAACCGCACGCCATCGCCTCAACCGGGGGCAGGCCGAAACCTTCAAACAGCGACGGGTAGGCGAGCAGCTCGGCTCCCGCATACCAGAGCGGCAAGTCGGCCCCCGTCACAAAGCCTGGCGTGCGGATGCGCTCGCGCAGAGGTGAAGCGGCCACGCGTGCATGCACCACTCCCGCGCCGTGCCAGTCGGCACCGGCAAGCACGAGGTCGTGCGGCAAGTGTGGTTGCGCGGCGAGTAGTTGCTCAAACGCCTCGATTAGCCGCACGTGATTTTTAGCCGGGTGTTCCAGGCGGGCGAGGTAAACGATATAGGGCTGCGTGAGCTGGTGGCGGGTGCGGAACTCGGCGAGCGCTGTTGGTGTGGCGGGGCGAAAACGCCGGTGGTCGATGCCGTTCCAGATCACGTCGATGGCGGCGGCCGGGCGGTGGAAAAAGGTCTCCACGTCACGGGCGGTGGCCTGGCTGACGGTCGCGAGGCGGCGGGCCTGGCGCGCGAGTCGCGGCACGACGTGGCGGCCGTAAGCCATGCGGGCGGCATCGTATTTGCCGCGCACGTGAAAGGCCGCGCAGTCGTGCACCGTGACCACTTGTGGACATGGTGGTCGGGCTAGGATGCGGCGGTAACTGGGGATGTGCACCACGTCGGCGCCGATTTGGCGCAGGCGTCCCGGCAGGATGCACTGGTGCCAAGCCACATCGCGCACCGCCGGTCGCCACGTTTCGGCGACCTCGGCCCACTGCGCGCGGTCGAGCCATGGGGCGAACAGCGGGCGGTCTTCGGCGAGTCCGAAGAGGGTCAGGCGCACGTCGGGGCAGGTATTAACCAGTCCTTCGATGAGGCCAAAGAGATAGGCGGCGACACCGGATTTGCCGCGCTGGTTGACACTCGTGCTGAGGGCGACGTGGAGCATGGCGGCAATCAGTCCACGCGCCGCAGTTGCGCAACTGCCCAGGCCCAATGCTGGAGGGCGTGTTATCGGGGCTTGAAGGCCCGCTGCCGCACCTGCGCCGCCGTGCGGTCAAAACTCCACCGCAGCACCGGCGCGATCAGGCTGTGCAGCCACGCCAACGCCGTGAGTTGCACCCCCGGTGTGATTGCGAAACGGCCCCGGTTTACGCCGTCGAACGTGGCCCGCGCCACCGCTTCGGCCGTCCACAGGCCGGCGGCGGCGGTTAACGCTTTTGTTTCCTCGGGCTTGGTGAGGTTTTCTTCGGCGAGCTGCGGGGTGTCGGTATCGGGTGGGTAAACAATGCTCACCGTAACGCCCGCCGGCTTGAGCTCGCCGCGCAGCGATTCGGCAAAACCGCGCAGGGCGAACTTGCTCGGGGCGTAGGCGGTGTAGCCAAAAAGCCCGACTAGCCCCGCGCCCGAGGAAATCATCACGATCTTGCCGCGACCGCGCGCACACATCGACGGCGTAACCGCTTTCACCGCGTAGAGCGTGCCAAAATAGTTAACCGCCATCGTGCGCTCGAAGACCGAGACAGGGATTTCGGCAAAATGTCCGGGGCGGGCCACGCCCGCTGAGGTGATCAGCACGTCAACGGGGCCCTGCACGGCTTCGGCGGCGCGGATCGCGGTGACCAGCTCGGCCTCGTCGGCGACATCGGCTGGGGCGGTGAAGATTTCCGGCGTGGTAGTCGCGGCTGCACGTACCTGACTGGCGGCGGCGGCTAGTTTGACCGGGTCGCGGGCGATCAGGCTTACGCGGGCACCGGCGGCGGCCGCTTGGCAGGCGAGGGCGAGCCCGATGCCGCTTGAGCCTCCTGTGATGAGCACGTGCTGGTCACGCATCGCGTTCTGCGGATAGCATTTGTGGGCGGGCACTATTCCAATTCGAGTTCAATCGGAGCATAATGGAATCTGTTTGAGGGGGATCGGATAGCTTTGGGCTAAACACCCTGCGCTCACGCGCAAGGCCACGAGGCGTGTGACCCTGAGATGGCACTGTGGCCCTGAGCGTGAGCTCAGGGATTCCGTAAACCTCATTTTGAACGCGAATGAGATTAGCGCGAAAAAAGCCTGCTTCAGCGCAAGAATTTGGTGCGCATGGCCTCGATCTCGGCGAACTGTTTGGGCGAGATCAGGCGGCGGGGGACGCGGCGGTTGGCCTCACCGATGAGGCGATCCCAGTCGGATTCATCGGGCTGGTGCGGATCCCAGCCCGTATTGTGGCCTTGGTGACGACTCCACTCGGCTTTGCCGCCGTGAATTCGTACCAAGACCTGAAATTTTCCCTCTTCAGGGTTTTTGTCCCACCAGCCAAACTCCATTGCCATATTTGTAGGAGTAACCGCACGACGGGGCTGCGCGCCAGCGGAAACGCCTGCAGGCTTGAGATAGCTGTGGCAGGCGTTTGGGATGTCGGCATGAATCTACCCCTGCGTTGCCTTGTTCTCGTGTGCCTGCTGACCACGCTGGCGCGGGCGGATTTCGCCGCGGATTTGGTGCGTATCCATATCGAGGCGAGCGGAGGCCGGGCCCGGTTGGACGCGCTCCACGGGCTGGTTGCCTACGGTGTGACGCGCAATGAAAGCGGCGAGCGCAAGTTCGTGCTGCTGGCCGAGCGGCCCAACCGCGTTTGTGTCGAAGTCACATCGGACGGGCGCACCATCGGCCAAGGCTGGGACGGCATGGGCATGCCGTGGATTAGCGATTCGGCCACGCGACGGGTTACCTGGCTGAGCGGGGACGCGGCGAAGGCGTTCAAGGCCGAGGCGGAGTTTGACAATCCGTTGGTGGCGGGTCCGGAGCGCAAGGTGGCGCTCGACTACGTGGGCGAGGTCAAAGTGGGGGAGGTCGAGTGGTTGAAACTGGTGGTGACGCAAAACTTCACCGAGACCTCGTTCGTTTATTTGGACTCCTCGACCTACCTGATCGTGCGGCGTGACGTGGTGCGGCGGGTCCGGAGCAAAGAGGTGGTGTTGCGCACCGATTACAGTGATTTCCGTCCCGTGGCCGGGGTAATTATGCCGCATCGCTGGGTGATTATGCAGGACGGTAAACAGCTGCGCGAAACCGTGATCGACCGCATGGAGGCAAATCCGGTGATACCGGCCCGGGTGTTTGCGCCGTTGGCGGGCGGGCGTGCTCCGTGAGACGCTGGCATGAGTTCGCAAAGTAGCGCAGACTTCCAGTCTGCTCGGGTCGCTGGCCGGAGGCAGACTGGAAGTCTGCGCCACTTGCCAAACCATGCGTGGCTACGCGGTCAGCTTCCGGTGGTTTTCGGCAGCACCTTGTTTTCGGCACTTGCCAGTGCGCGGGGCGGGGCGTTGGAGTCGACGCACTATGGCTCTCTTCGGATCCCTTTCCACCGTCCGCACTCAACTCGTCGACCGTCCTGCGTTTCGCACGGCGCTTGCCTACGTCGAGGAAATCCTCCGTCCCGGCTCGCCAGCCCACGCGCGGCTCCAAGCCGTGGCCACGGGCACCTCGGTGCGCGTCGAGTTGGGCGACGGAATCTTCGCGCTCGAACAGGCCTACGTGGCCAAACCGCCCGCCGAGGGGCGCTGGGAGTCGCACCTCGTTTATATCGACGTGCAGGTGGTCGTCAGCGGCGACGAATTGATGGAAGTGACCGAGGTTTCGCGGCTGAGCGTGGCCGAGGATTTCACCCCGGCGAAGGACCTGCTGTTTTTTGGCGACTACGCCGAAGGCTCGGTGCTGCGGGTACGGGCGGGCGAGGTCGCGGTGTTTTACCCAAGTGACGCGCACAAGCCCTCGCTGGCCTCGGGCGCACCCGCCGCACTGGTGCGCAAGACGGTCGTCAAGCTGCCCGTCGCCTCCGTCGCGTGAATTACCGGCACCACTTCCACGCAGGCAATTTTGCCGACGTGGTGAAACACGCCGTGCTGGTGCGGGTCGTGCGCGCGATGCAGGCCAAGGAGCGCGGATTTCTCTACGTCGATACCCACGCTGGGCGCGGGCGCTACGATCTCGCCACGGCGGCGCACGGCGACACCTTGGAGCGCACCCCCGAGTGGCCTGCGGGAATCGGCCGCCTGTGGGCGCGCACAGGCCTGCCGGAGTTGCTCGCAGATTACGTGGCGCTCGTGAAAAACTACGACCAGCAGCTGGGTAACTTGGAGCCGGGCCCCGGTCCGCGGTTTTATCCGGGATCGCCACGCTTGGTGCGCGAGCTGGTCCGGCCACAGGACCGGTTGACTCTTTTCGAGAAACACCCTGAGGAGGCCGAGGCGTTGCGCATCGAAATGCTGCGTTTAGGTGCCGTCGGTATTCAGGAAGCGGATGGTTATACCGGCCTGCGTGGACAGTTGCCGGCCAAGGAAAAACGCGCGCTGGTGCTGATCGATCCGCCCTTCGAGGCGAAGGACGAGTTTGTGCAAATCGTCCGCGCGGTGGGTGACGCGCTGCGGCGTGCCCCGGCGACCACGATCATGATCTGGTATCCGCTGACCGAACTGGCGCGCGTCGATGCGTTTTTTGACGACCTGCGGATGCTGGAGTTGCCGCCGACCTTTGCGCTGGAGCTGACCGTGGTCGGGCCGACCCATCCGATGAAGATGAAGGGTTCGGGGTTGGTGGTGATTAATCCGCCGTGGAAACTGGACCAAGAGTTGGCTCCGGCGGCGCGGTGGTTGGCCGAGGCGCTGGCGCAGGATACGGGTGGCAGGGCGGAGTTTCATTGGGTGGTCCGCGAGCGCTGATGCCCGTGGGGCGCGGCGCGGGCCGCTCGCGGCAGAAGTGGCACGTTGCAGGGCTGGCAGTGTGGTCGTTCGGCCAGGGTCTTTTGTTTTAGCGAGGAGGGTTTGATGCAAGGGAGAGACAGCGAGAGGGATTGGAGTGGAGAGTTTCGATGATGGACGGAGTCGAGGAGGAAGGAAAAAAGGAGGCGAACAGGCGC
>JBILJE010000233.1:0-5222 GCA_044377395.1 Rariglobus sp.
GCATCGTGGAGGCCGAGCAGGTATTTGCGGGTAAAGCCGTCGCTGGAATGGGTTTCCCGGGTGGTGGCTAGGTGCCCAAAGGTGGTTTCGGCCTCAAGCTTAGCGCGCAGCCGCGCGGGCAGTTCCGGCATTTCGGCCAAGCTGACGGCACCGTCGAGATATAGGTAACGCCAGAGCCGGGCCGCGTGCACGGGGCTGATCTCCCACCCGCTTACTAGCGCACCGAGCTCGGCACGGGTAAGGCCATAAAGATTGAGGAGGGAAGACGACATCAGCCGGAGATAGGCGAATGCGGGCGAAAGGACAGGATTTTTAGCGCCCGTGAGCAAACGAGGCGCAGGGCCTTTTGAACACAGGCCCAGCAATGGCATTTTGAAACGCAAAGGCGTTAACAACGCCGATTCAGGAACCGGCAACTCCAAGGTTACTGCCTGCAAGTAGTCACTAACCTAAAGAGTGTTGGATTCAGAACCGGAATTTTAACGCTAAGTTCGCCAAGGCCGCAAAGGACCGATCCTAGGCCCGACTCCTTAGCGTTCTTTGCGATCTTAGCGTTAAACCCGAACTCCGCATCAGTCAGACACCCGTCCACGTTCAGCTGCTATCCGGCACTTTAAATGTTACTGCCGACTTGGCTCCGCCGCCGCCGTCTGACGAGCGCCAGTGCGAGAACGGCAGCTCCGCCAAGGACCCCGTAGCTTGTCGGCTCGGGGATGGCGGTCGTGCTGGCCGTGTAGCTAAAATTGTCCAGCGCCACCGTTTGAAAGGTGCTGCCTGTACTCGCGGTATTATTGAGCCTCAAGGTGACTAGGCCGGACTGGTCATTGAGGTCGGCGAGGTCGAACGCGGTCAAACTGATCGAGCTAACCGCCAGCTCGGCACCGCCCGTGGGGATCGGGATGGTGGTGTAGGACTTACCGGCCAGCTGAGAAAACGTGCCCGTAGCGCCAATCTGGTATTCCAGGTTAAAGGTGGCCACCGTGCCCGTGCTGTTGGGCGTAAACAAATCGAAGCTCAGCGCAGAAAAGGTCCAACTGGTGGTGTTGGTCCAAGTGAAGGTGATCGAGCCATCGCGACTGTCCGTGTTGCCCGCGCGCCAGCCCAAAGCCCGGTCGGTGCCGCTCGCTAACGTCGACGACCAAGTCTGACTGGCACCCGGAAGGTTGCGAAAATGAGTGGCGGCGGACGCAACCGCGTTATTGGCCACATTGCCGGTGCTCCACGTAAAGGCGGTGCCATTTTCCGTCGCCCCTGAAGCGGTCCACACCTCCCAACCCGCGGGTAACTCCGTGCCGAGGTTGTCAAAATTTTCCGTGTAGCTGGAGGTGACGGCAACGCTGCTCCGACCGGCGGCGGTCAGGGCGAGCGTGAGGAATAACAAGGCGAGGCGGCGGGCAGGTCGGGTGAGGGACATGCGCTACGGACGCACGAGCGTTGGAGGTGGTTCCGCTGGGCGGGCTGGGGTTGACTGCCCGCTCTACCAATCGGGCGTAGGTAGATGCGCCGTGAAGTAGCGCAGACTTCCCGGCTGCTTTTGGGTCTTGGCCCCATCTCCGCCCTAATACCAACGTCTCTTTGAATTTAGACTTTGGGAGGGACCACCTCCGTGTGGTCTGGATCGATGCACGGACGACACGGAGGTCGTCCCTCCCAAAGCCTAAAACCCTTTAGCTTTTGATATAATAGTAGGCAGTAACATGCGGCTTGTCGGATTGAGTTCTGAGGTAGCGCAATACGGTGCTTTAGCCCGCAGGTTTGCAGCGGATTCGCTCCTGCAATTACCGATGCGGGCTGAAGTACCGCGCTACTTTCGATCCGACCGAACTCCGAAGCCGAGCGCCGCGATTACCGACCGCTGGCTCACTCAAACGCCGCGAACACCGGTTTGCCGTCGAACTCCGCCGGGATCGGCTGGCCGAGCAGCCAGAGCGCGGTCGCCGCCGTGTCGCAGGTGCTCACTGGACCCGTGAGCACGGCACCTTTTTTTACCCCTTTCCCCCACACGATCCAGGGAATGTTGACGTCTTCTGGCGAGTCCGAGCCGTGGGTTTTGTCGTGGCCGCCATGATCGGCCGTGAGGATAACTACACTGGTATCCGCGATGCCGGCGGCTTGGATCGCGTCCATGACGACCTTGAGTGCGGCGTCGCTCTCGGCGAAGGCGATTTTCTGCTCGGGCGAGCCCCAGCCGTATTTGTGACCGGCGTTGTCGGGATCGGCGAAATGGATTAGGCACAAATCAGGGTTGAGCAGAGGCAATCGTGCGGCAAACGCAGCGGCAACGGCCTTCGCGTCGGCTTTGGGCAAAGGCAGCACGAATTCGTCGAGGGAGCCCGGCAGGTTGAGGTGCTTGAACTTAGGTTTTCCCGCGTACACCGAGCGGCCGGTTTTCCGGGGTGGGAGCGGTTCGTCTCAGCCGAAGTTCGCTAGCATGCCCCAAAACTCCTCGGTGAATTCCGGCGGCTCGGTAACCACCAGGGTCATACCTGCGCCTTCAACCCACGGGGCGAGCGCGGTTTTCATAAACTCCGAGCCGACGCACACGCGTTGAGGACGGACTTTCCCCTTCGTGATCAGCTGCGCCAGCGCCTCTTGCGCAAAAATGCCATAGGGTTGCGCCGCCGGTCCCATCGTGGGCGGATGAGCTACCCCGCTCGCCAGCTCAAAACACACGCCCAGCCGGGGGAAATACGGGGCCTCTTTCTTCGGGTCACCAATGGGCATGGGTTGCGCCCGTTCGTCGAGCCATACACCCAGGCCGGTTTTAATGGGCAACGCCTTCCACGCCGCCAGTATCGCTGCGTCCACGGGCAACGGGTCGGGATGCGGGGCGGGCGGCAGCTGCAGTTTTTCCCACGAAATGTCTTTGGCGGTCCAGGGGCGATCCACCGGAGTCGTTGCTGCCACTACGGGCAGGCGGCGCAGCACTACTGATTTGTGAAGATCATCCCAGTCAAGCGACGGCACCAGCGTTGCCCAACGCAGGGCGCGCTTGAGGTCCACAATCATCCTCTCGGCCGCCGCCTCGTCGATTTCCCACGGGAAGTGAAAGGGGCGAAATTGGCGAAACACGGGCCAGGCCTGTTTGACCCGTGCGACCGGTTGATAACCTACACGTTCACAGCGGGCGCGGTCGGCGGCTTCGGTTTCCTTTTTACTCACCAATTCGAGGGTTTCGCCTTCGAGCAGCTCCAGCATCACGGTGGGGGCCATGTCGGGCATGCGCGACATCTCCTCGACGAGGACCAGCATCTGCGGGCCGGAGGCGGCCGAGTAGGTTTGCAGGCCGAATTGCTGGCCGCCGTTGCCCAAAATCGACATCACGCGGCGCCCGCCATCGTTACTGCCTCCTGACTCGGCGATTAACAGATAATGCGCGTTCTGCACATCGAGCCACGGCTGCACTTCGCGAAAGGCGATGGCCGCGTCGACCAGTTCACGTTCCAGTTTTAGCGGGAGCTTGGTTTTCATCGGCGCAGACTTGGCGCCAAAGCCATTCCGGGTTCAATCGCCAAGTGGCGGGTTTTACGGGCGCATCCCAGTATCTGTATAGCCTTGGTCACCCGTTTGGTTTCTGTTGGCCGTGAACTAGGCGAACGCGGCGGTTAACAATTCGCGTTCAAGATGAGCTTAAAAATTAGGTTCGTGGGGAAGCGGATTCCTTCGGTTAAACCCCTTGAGCTCACGCTCAAGGCCACGGGGAGTGTGTTCACGGAGGATGTGGCTTTGAGCGTGAGCTCAAAGAGCTCCGTAAATCATAGCTTGAGAGTGAATTGGCATTAGCTCCCGCAGCACTTTTTGAACTTCTTGCCGCTGCCGCACGGGCAGGGGTCATTGCGGCCGACCTTGGGCGTGGTCCGCACCACGGTCTGGGGGAGTGGATAGGCCGGCGGTTGCGCCCAATCCAGAGCGACCGGAGCGTTTTCGTCACCCCAGTCCTCCTCTTCATCCGCACCCTCATCGCCGTAATCGTAAACCGGCCGACCCTCGATTTCATCAAAAAGAGGCCATTTTTTCACATGGGCCCAGAGATCGCTGCCTAAAGGCAGATCCCAACCGGGGATGGGTTGTTTTTTGCCGGCGAAACCGGCCTCGATTTCATCGAGTCCACATAAGCACTCATCACACAAGTCGGCCTCGACCAGTGGCCAGAGCACGGCTTTCAGCGAGGGTTCCCCCAGATCCACGCTCGCGCACATCAGCAAGTGGGTGGCCACTTGAGCCGTGGGATAGAAGAAGTCGTCGAGGGGCTTGGTTTCGGATGCTTCGCGCAGGACCCCATCGCGCAGCCGGGTATAAATAGCGGTTAACTCCTCTAGCGGCATTTGTTTGCGGCTGGTTAAGATCGCCAGGGTCTGCACGGCGGCGTCGCGGCACCAAACGCTCACCGTCGGGTTGGCCGCCAGCGCTTCCAGCGGTTGCGGGTTGCCGGCGTAAGTATCGGCCAGCAGGATTTTGGCGTCTTCGGTGACCAGATCGCTCCATAACCGATATTCCAGGTCTTCGTCGCCGCTGAACAGGCGCACCAATGCGCCGTGGGCCGCCTTCACTTCGAGACTACCGGCCAACATCATCCACCAAAAAGCCTGTTCGAGTGTGGGGTCGTTGGGGTTGGCCTCCAGCCGGCGCGCCATCTCGTTGAGTTTGTCCGGTAGGAGCGCGGCCAATTCGGTGGCCAGCGCGGGGGCGGCTTGCAGGGCGGCCTTGACGCGGGCGGCGTCGTCGCTGGCGAGGTGATCGAGCAAGGTTTCGGCGTTCATCAGGGCAATGCGGTGTCGGTTTTTTAGGCTCGAAGCCACAAAAAAGCCCCGTCGCCGCTAAGGGCGACGGGGCGGCAGCTGCCGGGCCGAGGAGGATTGCGGACGCGGGCCTGAGGACGGAGGGGCGCGCTTCAGGCGTTTCGGAAAACGTTCAACATCCAACATTCAACCTCCAACGCCCAACGGTAAACCGCCACCCTGCCGCGGGCGAATTAGGCGCGGACCGAGCGGCGGCGGAAGGCGGCGGCACCGAGGGAGAGTACGCCGAAGATCGCCGCGTAGCTGGAGTGCTCGGGGACGGCGGAGGCGGTGACGAACTGAACTTCTCACTCCGCCTTCGGGTCTTGCCCTCAAAGCGGATCCGTTTGCAAATGCCGACCTCACTTTTTCCGATGCGCATCACTGGCCTAGCCCTCGTCCCTCCGCCCACCGCTGCCGACCTGCCCCGGGTCACGCCTGAGT
>JBILJE010000234.1:0-5219 GCA_044377395.1 Rariglobus sp.
GCTCGGAGCAGACTGGAAGTCTGCGCTACTCTTTCATCCCTCAACTTCCCTTTCCTCCGCTCCTCGTGCTACCCCTTATAATTGGTTTGGAAGTGGGGATCTGGTTGGCGGGACTGGTTGCGCTGTGGCGAGTGGTGGTGGCCCGGCGGGTATTTACGTCCCCATCGCTCGCCCCGTGGTCGGTGACGGTAGAAGGGTTTGCCCTCGGCGTGCTGCTAACCGTTGGCGGAGCTCTGGCGCTGCCGCATGCCGTCACCCATCTCGGCGACAATTGGTTGGGAGCAGCCGCGTATGATGGCGCGTGGTGGCAGGCCGTCCAAGCGGCCGCCTTTCAACTCGGGTTATTGGCCGGCATGTTAATCGCAGCGCTTTATCTACGCTTAAATAAGTCGGGCCGGATTTCCGTTTCGGCCAGCACCCCGGATGTCTTTCGCCCCGAGCCGACGCGCTACCCCGTCTTGGCAGGCGTCACGGTTTTCCTAATCTCCATTCCGGTGATCAACGGTATCGGCCTCGGCTGGAAAACATTTCTCGCGGCCCTGGGGCTTTCCGTAGCTGAACAGGACATGGTTGGGCTGTTCCGCGACTGCGACGACCCGGAGCGCTGGCTGTTTATGGTGGGCCTCGCCACGGTGATTGCGCCCTTGACCGAGGAACTGGTTTTCCGCGCCGGATTGTTTCGGTTTCTCCGCAGCCGCCTCCCCCGTGGGCTCGCATTAATTATTCCAGCTATGGTATTTGCGCTTCTTCACGGCAATCTGGTGGCCGTGGTTCCGCTCTGTGCGCTCGGGGTGTTTTTTGCGATTGCCTACGAACAAACCGGCCGCATCAGCGTGCCCATCATCGCCCACGCCCTGTTTAACCTGCACACCATCCTTCTTGTGATGGCTGGGGTGACGTGACCGACTGCCGATGGCGGCTTCCGCGGCCCATACTAATTAGAGTTCAAGTTGAGGCTTACGGCATCCTTGAGCTCACGCTCAAGGCCACACCCTTCCAGAACACACTTCCCGTGGCCTTGAGCGTGAGCTCAAGGTGTTTACGCTTCCTGAACAAACATTCCCGTGGCCTTGAGCGTGAGCTCAAGGTGTTTACCACACGCTTCCTGAACAAACATTCCCGTGGCCTTGAGCATGAGCTCAAGGTGTTTACCACACGCTTCCTGAACACACTTCCCGTGGCCTTGAGCGTGAGCTCAAGGTGTTTACGCACAGGTATCCGCTTCTTAACTCATCTTGAACGCGAATTGGTCTCAGCCCCAGATCAGCCCGATCGCTACGATGAAGGCGTAGCCGGCCAAATACAGGCCGGTCGCCCCCAGGAGACCAATTAACTCCGCTGGAGTCGTGGCCCGCGCGAGGCGGCGCGATTGACGCCAGCCGATCGCTACGCAGATCCCCACGGCACAGGCCAAAACGAACGGGTTCCAGTCGTCCACGCCGATCGCGAAAATCACCGCCACTCCAAGCGCATGCGCCGCCACAAACTGCGCCCGAGCAAAGCGCCGCCCCAAGCGCACCACCAGCGTGCGTTTGCCCGCACTCACATCGGTCTCGGCATCGCGGTAGTTGTTAACCACCAAAATATTGGCGGCAAGTGCCCCGATTCCGCTGCCGATTAGCCAGACATCGGTCGTGAGGACCTCGGTCTGCACAAAATAGGTCGCCCCGACCGCAACCAAACCAAAGAAAATAAATACAAAAATGTCACCTAGTCCATTGTAGCCCAGCGGGTAAGGTCCTCCGGTATAGGCGTAGCCGCAAGCGATACTGGCCAGCCCGATCACCAGCAGCGGCCAGCCGCCGTAGGCCAACAGCGGCAGACCCGCCAAAAAGGCGGCGACGAACACCCCGATCATGGCCCGTTTCATCGTGGCCGGGGCAATCAATCCCGCTGCGACGGCCCGGCGCGGGCCGATTCGCGCGGCGGTGTCCGCGCCTTTGATGAAGTCGTAGTAATCGTTGGCGAAATTCGTGCCGATTTGGATGAGCAGAGCGAAGGCAAGGCAGAGGATCGCAGCCGGCGCGTTAAAACTTTCATCGCGCCACGCCAATGCCGAAGCCACGACCACTGGAGCGACTGCAGCCGGCAAGGTGCGCGGGCGCGTGGCCTCCAGCCAAACCGAAAGCCTCATGGAGTAAGTTACCGGTATCACAGCGGGTTCTAGCGGTTATTTCGGCGCGACGGTTTATTAAGCTGCACCAAGGGGCGCTTGAGCATGCCGCTTAAAATCAGCGGCAGGATCGCCTGGGAAGCGCTTAACAATTGGTAGGTAAAAAGCCTCCGGGCTAGAAGCAGTCCAAAGGCGATCTGAAAGCTGGCGGCGGTTAAAAGAAAGACCCCCGCAGCGCTAGGCCAAGACTCCAATAATTAACGATCATGAGGGAACGCCAAGCGACCTCTGCGGCTGCACGCCAAGGCGGCAGCCCGGAACACTCAGAGGATCATGCCGGCGGCGACCGTCGCGTTGGTGAACTCATCAACCAGGATGAAGCTGCCCGTGGCGCGGTTGCGTTGATAGGAATCGGAGATGAGCGGCGAAGCGGTGCGCAACAGGATGCGGCCGATGTCGTTCATGCCAATTTCCAGGTCGCCCTCGACCTTGTGCAGCGTGCTGATGTTCACCTTGTAGCGCACGGCCTTGATGACCGACTTGGCTTCGCGGGTGGTGTGGCGGATAATGTATTTGCCGTTAGGCACCAGCTTCTTGTCCGAGAACCAGCAGATCATCGCCTCGATGTCCTGGGTGACCTCGGGGGGATTATTGGCTTTGGTGATGGTGTCGCCACGGGAGACGTCGATCTCGTCTTCGAGCGTCATCACCACCGACATCGGTGCGAAGGCCTCGGCGAGTTCGCCGGACGGGCCGTGGATGGTTTTGATGCGCGAGGTCAGGCCGGAGGGTTGCGAGACGATCGCGTCGCCGGGCTTGAACACCCCGCCCGCCACGCGGCCGGCGAAGCCACGGAAATCGTGGTGCTCATCATTGTTGGGGCGGATCACGGTTTGCACCGGGAAGCGCGCGTCGATGTGGTTCACATCGCTGCCGATGTAGACGGTTTCCAGGGTGTAAAGCAGCGCGCTGCCCTGATACCATGGCATCTTGGGCGAGCGATCGACGACGTTGTCGCCGTGCAGAGCCGAGATCGGAATGAACTGGATGTCGGGAATTTCCAGGCGGGAGGCGAACTGGGTGTAGGCGGTGACGATTTCGTTGAACCGGGCCTCGGAGTAGTCGACGAGGTCCATCTTGTTCACGCAGACCACCACGTGCGGGATGCGCAGCAGCGAGGCGATGAAGGAGTGGCGGCAGGTTTGCTCGATGACGCCTTTGCGCGCGTCGATCAGGATGATGGCGAGGTTGGCGGTGGAGGCGCCCGTCACCATGTTGCGCGTGTACTGGATGTGGCCGGGGGTGTCGGCGACGATGAACTTGCGGCGCGGGGTGGCAAAATAGCGGTAGGCCACGTCGATGGTGATGCCCTGTTCGCGCTCGGCGCGCAGGCCATCGGTGAGCAGCGAGAGGTTGAGGTGGTCCTCGCCGCGCTGTTCGGTGGCGCGCTCGATGGCTTCAAGCTGGTCCTCGAAAATCGCCTTGGAGTCGTAAAGGAGGCGGCCGATGAGGGTGGATTTACCGTCGTCCACGCTGCCCGCCGTGGTGAAGCGGAGCAGGTCCATAGATAGGTAATGCTGGTCAGTGTGCGTGTGGGCAGGAGCGTTCATGCGGTGAAAATTAAAAAAGGGCGGAGTTAACGCAAAGGCGCGAAGGCGCTAAGTCCGCAAAGGCTTGGATTTGGGTGGAGAGTAACTGGTGGGAAAACGCGGGAGTTTATAGCCGATTAACCACGCGATGGAGACCGTCTTTAACCAGACGTTCGCCGAAATTGATGACGAGGCCTAACTTCAGCTGAGTGAGTCGAAGATAAGTCAGCATCTGGGATTCAAAGATCCGATTCCATTCGGTGACCGCCTTCGGATCGACGATCACTCGCTTGTTCACGCAGAGATCGAGCCGCAGTGGCGTTGCGAGGACGTGGCCCTTGTAAAAGATGGGGACTGGCTGCTGACGTTCAACGGACAGACCACGCAGCATGAGTTCAAATACGAGGGCTTCCTCATACACGCTCTCCAACAACCCTGGCCCTCCCAGCTCACGTTGCACCTCAATTGCGGATTCCACGATGATGCGACTGAGGGCATTTTCGTCTAATTCCATGCGGCGTGTCCTTTGCGTCTTCGCGTCTTTGCGTTAAAAGTCCGGTTCTCAGAAATAGCCCGCCTTTTTGCGGTCTTCCATGGCGGTCTCGGAGCGCTTGTCGTCGGCGCGGGTGCCACGCTCGGTCTGGCGGGCGGTGGCGACTTCTTGAATGACCGCGGCGAGATCGGCTGCGTCCGACTCGACTGCACCCGTGCAGGTGCTGTCGCCCACCGTGCGATAGCGCACCGTGCGGGTCTCGTACTTTTCGTCACCGATGAGGGTAATGTAGGGCGACTTCGCCAACAGCACGCCGTTGCGATTCACCACTTCGCGCTGGTGCGTGAAATAGATCGAGGGGATGTCGAGTTTCTCGCGGGCGATGTACTGCCACACGTCCATCTCGGTCCAATTGGAGAGCGGAAACACGCGGAAGTGCTCACCCTGGTTTTTGCGGCCGTTAAACAGGTTCCACAGCTCGGGGCGTTGGTTCTTCGGGTCCCACTGGCCGAACTCGTCGCGGTGGGAGAAAAAGCGCTCCTTGGCGCGGGCTTTTTCCTCGTCGCGGCGGGCGCCACCGAGGCACGCGTCGTAGCGGAACTCCTCGATCGTATCGAGCAGGGTCACGGTCTGCAGGCCGTTGCGCGAGGGGTTCGGGCCTTTTTCTTCCTGGCAGCGACCGGCCTTGATGGAGTCGGCAACGTAGCGCACCACCAGGCGGCTGCCGGTGTCCTTGGCCAGCCAGTCGCGGAAGGCGATCGTCTCCTCGAAGTTGTGGCCGGTGTCCACGTGCACGAGCGGGAAGGGGATCTTGGCCGGGGCAAACGCCTTTTGGGCGAGGCGCACCATGACGATGGAATCCTTGCCGCCGGAGAACAACAGGGCGGGGCGCTCAAACTGCGCGGCGACTTCGCGCATGATGAAGATGGCCTCGTGTTCGAGCTGGGCGAGATGCGTAAGGTTGTAGGAACTCATATCGGGTTATTGGAAAGTGATGCGGGGCAAAATGGCGGTGTGTAACTGG
>JBILJE010000235.1:0-5218 GCA_044377395.1 Rariglobus sp.
CGAATCCCGGCGAAGAGCGCCAAGGCGAAGAAGGGCACCAAGGCCCCGCCGTCGATTTGCTCTACGTGGCGCATGAGCATGGCGGCCTGCTCGGCACTGAGCGATTTAGCCGAACCACGTTGATGGGCGATGCGCAGGTGGGGCAACTTTTCAAGCGGGTTGGCCACCACCCAATCTTGGCAGAAGGAGTACTTGAAAAAGGTAAACAGGATGCCGCGCCGGTTGTTAAAGGTCTTTGGCTTGGGGTTGCCGCGGTGGCAGTGGGTGGCGAGGGCGTCACGGGAGAGCGAGGCCAGCGACTTGCCCTTAAAAGCATGTTGCAGGGCGACGAGCCGGATGCGGATGTCTTTGAGCTGGCAGGCGGAGAGCAGGCCGCGTTTGTGCTCCAGCTGTTTGGTGGCGAGGTAGGCGGCGGTGGAAGCCTCGACGGTGATCTCGCGTTCGGGGGCGCGGTAGTTGGTGAGCGCGTACTCCAAATAGAACGAGAGCGACTTGGGGGCACCGGCGAGGCGCTGAAAGGCGGCCTCGGCCTCGTGCAACTGTTCGTCGCTCAGGCGGGTGGCGGTGGCGCGGATGCCGGTCTCGGTTTGGAGCTGTTGAATCTCCATCGCCTGACGCTCGGCACCGGCCTCGGCGCGGGAGGGGAAGTTTTTGCGGATGCGCTTGCCGTCGAGCCAGCCGGTGAGGCGGAAAACGATTTCCCCGGAGGGATTCGTGAATTCTGAAATGACGAACTGAGGAGCCTGGGACATGTAGGATTTGCCACGTCAACTGACAAATCGATTGCTTTATTCCACTAAGTCATTCGTAATGAGCGATTTAACTGGCGGAGAGGGAGGGATTCGAACCCCCGGGAGCTTGCGCCCCAACGGTTTTCAAGACCGTCGCGATAGACCACTCTGCCACCTCTCCGTGAAACGTAACGAGGGGCAAAATTTTCTGGCTGCGGCTCGTTTGTCGAGCTTTCTCGCGCCTCGTTTCGACCAGCCGGTTTGCTTGCCGCGCCCCCATCCCGTCGCGCAATCATTCGACCCATCGGCTAATTACCCCGAAGAGCAGGTCCACTGCTGCAGTTAACCGCCCCATTCCCGAAAAACAAAATCGGCTGATGCGGGAGCGGGCGGACGGACTCGGGCACCCACTCTGGCGTTGCCGCTCCACGAACCAAGCACCAGCGTCCCGATGTGGCGGCCTCTCAACACCTACTCGTCGATGCCGCCAACGTTCTCCACGCTTGGCCGGAAACGCGCGCGTTGCTCAAACGCGATCGTGCGTCCGCCCGCGCGCTGCTGATCCAGCGGCTACTCGCCCTCCACGACGCCGAGTCGGTGCGCGTCACGGTTGTCATCGATGGGCGCGGTCCGGATCTGGTGGTCGAGCACCCTTCACAACAGGCCACCTTTGCAGTTATCCATACACCCCGATCCCTCTCCGCAGATGATGTGATCGAACAGATGGTCGGTCGCTCGGCAGTGCCCTCGGCCTGCGAGGTGGCCACGGGGGACCAAGCCCAGCGCAACACCATCGAGGCAACTGGCGCAGTCTGGCTGCCCACTGCCGACCTGCTGGCGCGCGTCGAACGGGCCGAACGGCGAGTCCAAACCCAAGTCAGCGGAATTAATCGCACCACGGCACGCGAATGGGGTCGGCGCTAAGCGCCATGCGTGAAACCCATTCCGTTGCGACTGCCTTCAAACCCACCGCAGTAGCCGAACTGCAGGGCCTCTACGGGGCGTTCACCTTTCCCGAGCGGCTCCTGCAGCAGATTTGGCAACGCAGTGACTACGACACGACTCACGCCCATACGGCCGATGGACGTCCCTTGAAAATCCGCTATCCAGGCCGATGGAATCATTTAGGCGGACCCGATTTCGCCGGCGCCCGGCTCAACATCGGCGGGCAAGAAATTAGCGGTGACGTCGAATTGCACCTTAACGCCCAGGACTGGTACGCCCATGGCCACGCCTCTAATCCGACCTATGACAACGTGATCCTCCACGTGGTGCTTTTCCCCTGTGAGGAGGCCTGGACCGCCGGCTCACACGGGCGAATGATCCCGCTCCTGTGCCTGCTGCCACGCCTGCATCACGGTTTGGAGGAATACGCCGCCGATGCGGCAATCGAGCAGCTCGCCGGCCGACCTCTGCACAGGGCCCAAGAAAAACTCGGGCTTTTGAGTAACAGGGAGCTGGATACCGTCTTGCGCGACCACGCGAAATGCCGGTGGCGCAGCAAAGTCTACTTTGCCCAAAAGCGCATCGCGCGGCTGGGTTGGGAGTCGGCCTGCCACCACGTGGCACTGGAAATCCTCGGCTACCGCTTTAACCGCGCGCCGATGCTCAGCGTCGCCTCGGCCCACCCCTTGGCTCAGTGGACCCAGGGACTGGTCACGCCCGATCAGGTTTTTAGCGCGGAAGCGGAGCGATGGGTTCTGCAAGGGGTTCGCCCGCTCAATCACCCGCGGCTACGGTTGCAGCAATACGCCCAGTGGTGCCGGGATCGCCCGGACTGGCCCGAGCGGCTGCAAAGTGGTCGGGCGTGGCAAGCGCTTCAGGGTGATGGCGATCCCGGCCGCCCAGCCGGACAGGGAAAATGGCGGCGCAGGGTTCGCTTAACCGCCGTGCGCGCTCAAGTGATGGAAGAGTTGTGTGCGAACTGGGTGAGCGGAAGCCGGTTCGACAATCTGGCCGGTGACGGCTTTATGCCCCTGATCGCAGCCCAAACGGGGCTGAATTTAGCCGAGGCTTGGCTAGGGTGGTTTGCCGGAGACGCGCCGGAATCGGCGGTGAAGGTGCTCAAGGCGCTGGGGGCAGTTGATGGCCGCGAAAGGCCGGTGGCGCAGGGGCCAATCCAGGGATTATTGGGCTGGATGATGGAGCAGGAACGGTGTGCCTAAGGCGTGAAGCGCGCGATGGATGGGCGCGGGACTTGACAAAAATTTACCGCGCAAGCTACCCTGCCCCTTTCTAACAACGTTCACTTTCCAAAAGGTGGGCCCTATGGCCCGCCTTTTTTTTACTAAATACATATCCTATGAGCAGCGAAATTCTTTCAGTTCTCGAATACATGGAGAAGGAAAAGGGCATTGGCCGCGCCGACATGATCGACGCGATCGTAAATGCCATCAAAACTGCTGCGCTCAAGAGCGTTAATGCGGGTCAGGAGATCAAAATCGAGATCAACCCAAAAAACGGCCAGCTCCATGCCTGGCTGCTGCTCAAGGTCGTTGATTCCGTGAGCAATCCGCGTTCCGAGATCCACATCGAGAAGGCTCAGGTGATCAAGCCCGGCGCCCAACTGGGCGATATCTTGGAAAAGGAAATGGACCCCGCATCGCTGGGCCGTATCGCCGCCCAAACCGCCCGCCAGGCGGTCATGCAGAAGCTGCGCCAATTTGAGAAGGACCGCGTGTATGACGATTTCAAGGACGTCATCGGCAACATCGTAACCGGCACCGTGCGTCGCAAAGAGCGCAACGATATCTACATCGATTTGGGCAAGGCCGAGGCGGTCCTGTCCGCTAAAGAACAGGTTCCCGGCGAAGAATATCAGCCCGGCGACCGCATCCGTTGTTTGTTGCTGGCCATCGAGAGCACCCCCCGCGGACCCGAGCTCATGCTCACCCGCGCCAGCCCCAAGTTTGTTCGCCGCCTGTTCGAAGTTGAGGTTGGCGAAATCGCTGACGGCACGGTGAAGATCGAGGCGTTCGCCCGCGAGCCGGGTTACCGCACCAAGATCGCCGTGGTCAGCACCGACCCGAAAGTGGACCCGGTCGGCGCTTGCGTCGGCGCCCGTGGTGCACGCGTCAAGACCATCGTGCGCGAGCTCAACGGTGAGAAGATCGACATTATCAACTATTTCGCCGACCCGAAGCAGATGGTCATCGAGGCGCTCAAGCCGGCCATGCCGCGCGAGATCGTTCTGGATGAGAAAAATCATCGTATCCTGCTGAAGGTGGCGACCGAGGACTTGGCCATCGCCATCGGGCGCAAGGGGCAAAACGCCCGCCTGACCTCGCGCCTGATCGGCTGGCGCCTCGACATCGAGGAGTTCCACGCCGTCTCCACGGATCCGCGTGCCGTCGCCACCAGCACCCTGGTCAAGACCTTTGACCTCGATCCGGTTCTCGCCGAGCGCCTCGTTGCCATCGGTATCAATTCGCCCGCCGCCTTCGAGGGCGTAGGTGCAGACGACCTGGTCGACGCTGGGTTCACCAGCGAAGAAGCTGCCACCATCATCAGCACCGTCGGCAGCGTATAATCACACGCCCAGCTTCGTTTTCCCGTCCCGTCACTTTTCATCAGCCGACAATTATTTAATGAGCATCCGCATTCACGAACTCGCCAAACGACACAACATGGAGGCCAAAGACATGTTGGCCTTGCTCAAGGAGCGTGGCTTCGTGACCGCAGACACCAAGTCGGTTTCCAGCACGCTCAACAAGATCTACGAAGAGGAGATCGAAAAGGAGTTTGCTGCCAAAGCTCCGGCGGTGGTCCCAGCGGCCCCTGTGGTTGTTGAGGCGGCACCCGAGCCGGTGGTGCACAAGGTCCCGAGCGTGAAAAGCGCCGAGGATGTCGTGCGCGAAAAGGAAGTCGCCAAGGCCGCACAGCTGGCCGCATCGGCACCTGCGGTGGCGAGTGCGCCCAAACCCGCGCCGGCAGTACCGACTCCGGTTGTATCCACGTCATCTCCACGTCCGGTCTCGGTTCCGCAGCCGCTGCCACCCCGCCCCATGGCCTCGCCTGCACCCGTACCACCCATTTCACGGCCAGCAGTGGTCTCGGCCCCGGCTCCCGCCCCGCTGCGACCGCCCGTAGTCACCCCGGCCCCAGCCCCCGTTTCGTCGGCCCCTCGTCCTGCACCCGTGCTACCCCCGCCGGCCCCCCGTCCGGCACCGGTTGCGCCAGCCCCGGTTTCGGCACCACGCGCCCCCATGCCGCTTCCGAGCGCGCCGCGTCCGGCGCCAGCCGTAGTGTCCGCCCCCGGCAACCCGGGCATGCGCGCCACCCCGCCCGCCCAAACGGTCACCATCACCACCGAGGGCGACGTTAAGGTTATCCACCTTAAGCCGCCGATCATCGTGCGTGACTTCGCGACCGCGTTGAGCATGAAGCCCTTCAAGCTGATCTCCGAACTCATGGAGATGGGCATCTTCTCCTCGATGAACCAGGCGATCGATGAGGCCGTAGCCGTAAAGGTCGCGGCAAAACATGGC
>JBILJE010000028.1:0-17693 GCA_044377395.1 Rariglobus sp.
AGGATCGTGGGCAACACCTTTTGCACGTCGGTCGTGGCGAAGACGAACTTCACGTGCTCGGGCGGCTCTTCGAGGGTCTTCAGCAGCGCGTTGAACGCCTGGTTGGAGAGCATGTGCACCTCGTCGATGATGTAGATTTTGTATTTCCCCTGGGTGGGGGCGTAGCGCACGTCGTCGCGCAACTCGCGGATTTGGTCGACCGAGTTGTTCGAGGCACCGTCGATCTCGATCACGTCCATCGAGGTTCCATCAGTGATCGCCTGCACGGCCGGATCCTTGGGATCGAAGTCCGCCTTGGGACCGTCGGTGCAATTGAGCGCCTTGGCAAAAATACGCGCGGTGGAGGTTTTGCCGGTGCCACGCGGGCCGACGAACAGATAGGCGTGGGCGATGCGGTTACGCCCGATGGCGTTGCGCAGCGTGCGCACGACATGATCCTGGCCGACAACGTCCTGGAACGTCTGCGGGCGCCACTTGCGGGCAATGACCTGATAGGCGGATGACACTGCTCGTTAGTTGCAGGATCCGTCCTGCCTATCGCAATCGAAAACACCGCGATCCCGGCAAAAAAATCGCTGATTATTTTTCACGTTTATGAACTGCGAGTCGGGGCTTGTTGGTCGTACAGGCTGCGGTAGAGCGGGCTGGTGGCGTAGAGCTCGTCGTGGGGGCCATCGGCAACGATGCGGCCGTCCTCAAACACCAGAATGCGCGTGGCGTGACGAATGGAGCTGAAGCGGTGCGCAATCATGAGCGTGGTGCGGCCCTTCGCGAGTTCCTGCAACGCGGCCTGGATCGACGCCTCGCTCTCGCTGTCGAGCGCGCTGGTGGCTTCGTCCAAAATGAGGATGGGTGCGTCTTTCAAAAAGGCGCGGGCGATGGCGACACGTTGGCGTTGGCCGCCGGAGAGGCTGGAACCGCGTTCGCCCATGGGGGTTTGCATGCCTTGCGGGAGCGAGGCGATGAAGGCTCCGAGGTGGGCTTTTTCGGCTGCCGCTTGCACCTCGGTGTTAGTGGCACTGAGGCGGCCGGCGCGAATGTTGTCGGCGAGTGAGGCGTTGAACAAAACCGGCGATTGGGAGACGAGGGCGATGCGGTCGCGTAGCTCCTTTTTGGTGACGGCGCGAAGGTCGACGTTGTTAAACGTGATCGTGCCCGCCGTAGGGTCATAGAAACGCGGGATCATGGCCGCGAAGGTGGATTTGCCGGCGCCGCTGGGGCCGACCAACGCCACGGTCTCGCCGGGGTGAATCGTGAGGGTGATGTCGCGCAGGGCGGCTTGGCGTTGGGTGGACTGGTCGGCGGTGTCGTAGGCGAAGCCGACCCGTTCGAAGCGGAGGCTGGGCGCGGCAGGCGGCAGCGACACGGGCGAAACCGGGTCGGGCACGGTATCGGTCGCGTGCAAGACGGCTTCGAGCCGCTCCAGGCTGACCTCGCCGTTTTTAAGGGCCGCGTTGAGGCTGCTGAGTTTTTTGATCGGCTCGTAGCACAGGTAAAGGGCAAGGCCGAGCGCGCTGAAGGTGCCAAACGTCATGCCGTTGCCCACGCTCACGTAGAGCGCGACCGCAAAGCCGAGCACCGAGATAAACTCGATAAGTGGGCTGGTTACCGCGTCGTATTTGACGGTCTTGATGCCGAGACGAAAAATTTCACGGGTGAGTAAGTTGAAACGCGTGCGCTGCTGCGATTGCAGGTTGTAGGCCTGGATCTCGGCGGGCGATTGCAGGGTTTCGTTGGTGATCGAGGCGAGTTCACCATTGTTTTCGGCCAGCTGGCGGGAGCGTTTTTTGATGCGCTTGGCCGCCATGCGGATCGGCAACACGCAAAGCGGCACGCTGATGAGCGCCACCAAGGCGAAGAGGGCGCTGCGTTCGGTGATGGCGAGGTAGAGCAGGGTGCCGATTGAGAACACCAAGGTGAGCGGCTGCTTCACGATCTCGGTGCTGACCTGCGTGATGCAGTTGTTCAGGCCCTGGGTATCGCTCATGAGCCGAGCCTGAAGGTCGCCGGACTTGTGCTTTTGGTAAAAGGCGAGGGGGAGTTTTTGCAGGCGGTCGAAAACCTCCATGCGCAGGCTTTCCAAGATGATGTAGCCGCCGCGTGTAATGAGGTAGCGGTTCGCAAATGCGGCGGCGCCACGGATGGCGAAGACCAATGGCAGGCCCAGGCAAGCGACGATTAACAGTTTCCCTGCGTACTGTTCGCCGAAGAAGTATTGCGACCATTTAACCACAATGGGGGAGGCATCCTCGGGTTTGCCGAAAAAGATCGGCATGGTGGTCTTGAACATGACCGGCAGACCCACGCCACTGGTAATCGAGTAGACCACGCCCGCCAGCAACCCGCCTAGGATGTCCCAGCGCGCAGGTCGTAGGTGGGGAATTAGCCGGCGGATGCGCCCGAGTGCGGCGTTGGTGGGCTTGGCGTCCATGGCGTGAGGTTGGGTGGCGGGCGGCGAAGAAAGAGGAGCTGACACGAGGGTCGGTAGATTGGGTGCGGTGCTGTCCGAGGCAAGCGCGAGCTAGGGGCCGCGAAGCCAGACCGGGCACGCGCCGACTCGGGTTGCCAACTTAACGGCTACTTGCCCGCCTGAAGGATGTGGAAATTGGCCATCGAAATGCCGCTGAGCATCGCGCCGATAATCCCCAAAAAGCCCTGGTCGGTGCCCGCAAGGTAGAGGTTGTCCATCGAGGTGCGGCCGTCGCGGATTTTTTGCGGAGAGCCGTAGATCGCCCCGCCCAGCCGCCCCGTGAATTTGGTGATGGTGCGCGGGGTGAACATATCCGTCGCCACCGTGGCGTGGGTGAGGGCGTCGGGTGTCGGCAGCGCCGGTAGAAAACGCTGGGCGCTCCGTTGGATGTCGGCATACCAGCGGGCCTTGGCTGCACGGTATTCGGCTTCGGGTAAGTTCACCCACTGCTCGTAGTTGGCTAGGCAGGTGCAGCGGAACAGGCCCTCGGGCAGGTGGCGGCCGACTCCGTAATCGAAGTTATTGGGAATGCAGATGACTCCGCTGCGCACATCCACGGCGGACGCACTGCGCTCGTACGTGAACTTTTCCGAGTCGTTAAAGAAGATGATCGTGTCGTCGCCCCAGCCCAGCGCAGCCGGTTCACGGTCGAGCACGGTAATGGTTTCCGTGTAACTGAGTGCGCCGGCGGGGTGGGGGGGCGGAGTTGGGAGCTCTGAGCTGGGAGCTAGGAGCTGGGAGCTAGGAGCTAAAAGCTGAGGGCTCATAAGCCGCTCGGTTTCAGGTGCGCCGATGGTGCTGATAACGTGGGTGGCGGTCACTTCGGTGCCGTCATCGAGCACCAGCGCGCGGGCCTGGCCGTCGCGGGTGATCATTCTTTGCACACCGCATTTCATGCGCCGCTCGCCTCCCGACTGGCGGTACTTGTCCAAAAGCACGCGCAGGATCACGCGCACCCCGTCCAGCGGGCGGGCAAAACCTTCGAGGAAGAGCGCCTTGAACATGATTACAAACTGGCCGAATTCCATGTCGTGCTCGGTGGCGCTGCCGTAATACATGACCGGACAAAACAGCATGTCTTCGAGCAGCGGGTCGCTGAGGTGGCGGCGGATGACGGTGCGAGCCGACTCGGGCACGGCACCCAGGGAAACGTCGTCGTAGCTGCGGATCAGGCCAACCAGGCGGCGGAAGCCGTCGATTTGTGAGGGGAATTGGCGGGCGACTTCGCTTTCAAAAACCGTGAAATCGTTGGTGAAGGTCAGCGACACGTCGCCACGCGGCCCGAAGGCAACGCGGGAGCGCTTCTGCTCGCACAGCGCGAACTCGTCGCGCTCGATGCGCAGTTGGCGCAGGAGCTTGGTGAGCGGCGTGCCTTTGACCCCGGCGCGCACGAAGTTGGTCATCGCGTGCAGCCCCACATCGTATTTACGCCCGCCCAAGCTGTAGAAACTGTTGAGCCCGCCCGTGGCGTTGTGGCGCTCGAAGATGCACACCTTTTTGCCGAAATGCGCGAGGCGGATGCCGGCCGCGAGTCCGGCCATGCCCGCGCCAATGATGGCAACGTCGTAGTGGGTGGAGGTGTTCAAAGTGAGGGAATTAACGGTGGCGTAATGTACGCCGGGAACGAGGGGATTTTGCGTCGGTTGATAGCCGCTGAATGAGTAGCGCAGACTTCCAGTCTGCTTTTCCCTCGGAGCAGACTGGAAGTCTGCGCTACTTGTGTTTCATGCAACGCTCCATAAAAAAGGCCTGACCGAGGTCAGGCCCTAAGTGAATGCGCAGAAGCGGGGCTTACTTGCCGAGAGCGGTGAACTTTGGCGTGAGGTAGTCAGCGCAGCTGTCGAGCGAAGCCAGCTGGATGTAGTCGGCCTCGGGGACCTCGATATTGTGGCGCTTGCGCAGCTCCATCACGATGTCGAGGAAGTCCATCGAATCCAATTGCATCTGGTCGCGGAGGCGAACGTCGGACTTGAGATTGGAAATATCTTCGTCCGGCGCGATGTCGGCGATGATTTCGAGGACCACTTGTTTGGTTTCGTCTTTGGTCATTTTGAGGATGTAGAGGGCGCAGTTAGGGCACAAATCGCTTCACAATCAACGTGGAATTTATCCCCAGCATGCCGAAGGAGTTATTGAGGATGGTATCGACTTTACCGACCTTCTTTGGGTGGTTGAGCACCAGGCCGGGCAGGGCGCAATGGGGGTCGAGGTTGTCGACGTTGATGGTGGGGTGCACCACGAGATCATCGAAGGACGGCAGGTTGCCCGCCAACTCCAGCGCACCGGCCGCGCCCATGCAGTGGCCGATGTAGCCCTTGGTGTTGTTGACGTAGGTATCGGGGCAGTTCTCGCCGAATACTGCGCGGATCGCCTCGCACTCTTGGATATCGCCCAGCGGCGTGGCGGTAGCGTGGGTATTGACGATATGGATGTCCTGCGGGGCCATACCGGCGGACTTGAGGGCCTTGCGGACGCACTCGGCTTGGCGGCCGGGATTGGGCAGCACGTAATCGCTGGCGTCGGAGTTCACGCAGTAGCCGCCGATTTCGCCGTAGATTTTGGCCCCACGGGCGAGCGCGTCGTCGAGCCGCTCCAGCGTGTACAGCGCACCGCCCTCGGAAATAACGATGCCGTTGCGATCGCGGTCAAAGGGACGCGACGCCTTGAGCGGATCGGGGTGGGAGGCGAGGGCGTTTTGGGATTTGAAGCCGGCGTAGATGCCAAAGGTGTGGATCGACTCGCTCACGCCGCCGCAGATCGCCAGATCGACTTCGCCCAAACGCAGCATCTGGGTGGCGTGGATCAGGCCCATGTTGCCGGCCGCGCAGGCCGCGCCGATTGTGTAAGCTGGACCGGTGATGCCCAGGTTCAGCGAGATTTCGCCAGCCGGGTTATTGGAGACGGTGCGCGGGTTGTGGTAATGCGACCAGTACTTGGTGTCGTAGTTGAACTTCGAAATCGCGTAGATTTCGTTCTCTGTTTCGACGTTACCGTGCTCGGTCGTGCCGACGTAAACCCCTACGCGGTCCTTGGGGAATTGGGCGAAATCGAGCCCGCTGTTCGCCACCGCCTCGCGGGCGCAATAAATCGAAATCGAGCCGGCGCGGGTGCCCACACGCAGCTCTTTTTTGGTTTGGTATTTGAGGGCGTCGTAGTGGCAGACGCCGGCGAGCAATTCGCCCATGTAGCGAATTTCTTTCTTTTCGATGCCGCCCACCCCAGCCAGCAGGTTTTGGCGGAATTCGGTCAACGTGTTGCCATTGGGTGCGGTCAGACCAACTCCCGTGATGACGATGCGAGGGGTTTTAAGCGACATGGAGGAAAAACCGCTAGCCAACCCGTCCTTTAAGCTAATACAAGCCTAGGCTCCAAATATGAACGTACTTGTCGTCGGAGGTGCAGGCTACATCGGTAGCCATTGTGTTCGTCAATTGATTGCCGCTGGGCACCGCCCTGTGGTTCTGGACAATCTTGTCTTCGGCCATCGAGCGGCCGTGGACTCCGAGGTGCCCTTCTACTCCGTGAATCTCGGCAACGAGAGCGAAGTGGGCAAAGTCCTGCGTAAGGAGAAAATCGACATCGTGATGCATTTCGCCGCCTACGCCTACGTGGGCGAGAGCGTCACCGATCCGCTCAAATACTATTTTAACAACGTCGCCGCCACGTTGCACCTGTTGCGCTGCATGATCGGTTCGGGCGTGAAGAAGTTCGTCTTCTCCTCCACCTGCGCGACCTACGGTATCCCCGATAAAATGCCGCTGGTTGAGTCGATGCCCCAGGCCCCGATCAACCCGTACGGCCAGACCAAGCTCGACGTTGAAATTGCGCTCAAATCCTTTGCCTCGGCCTACGGCCTGAGCTTTGCGGCATTCCGTTATTTCAATGCCGCCGGCGCGGCCGATGACGGCTGGATCGGCGAGCAGCACAACCCCGAGACGCACCTGATCCCTTTGGTGATCGATGTCGCTATGGGTAAACGTGAGAACGTGCAGGTTTTCGGTACCGATTATCCGACGCCGGACGGCACCTGCTTGCGCGACTATGTGCATGTGGACGACCTGAGCCGCGCGCACATCGCGGTTTTCGATAAGCTCGAAAAACCCGGCACCGCGCTGTTCTACAATCTTGGTACGGGCACGCCCACCTCGGTGCTGGAAGTGATCCATGCTGTTGAGAAGGTCACCGGCAAGAAGGTCCCCTACGTGACCTCGCCGCGTCGTGCCGGCGATCCGCCCGCGCTCTACGCTGATTCGACGAAGGCCAAGACCGAGCTCGGCTGGGAACCCAAGTACACGACCATCGAGCCGATCGTCGCCACGGCTTGGAAATGGCACTCCGAGCACCCCAACGGGTTTAAGAAAAACTAAGTCACCCAGCGGAAACGCTGCTGAAACTGAATCCTCCGAGGCGCGATCCAAACGGTCGCGCCTCTTCTATTTCGAGTTCCACAGGACGCCTGCTTCACCGGCCGGATTCTACCGTCCTCAAAATGGCGGGCGGGACAGCCCCCATTTGATCATAGTCCGTTTCACGATGCCGGGTTCCTCGGGGCGCAAGCCCTCGGGTAAGTGGTCGATGTTTCCACGCCGAATCGCGGTAGCCAGGGGTGTTACTCCCTCGTAATTGCGCGTCTCCATTAATGCGGGGGTGAGGAATGCCGCCGGGATTTGGCCGAGGTGGCCCTCGTGGGCGGCCGCATGCAGCGGGGTATCGCCGTGTTCATTGCGTGTGAGCAACAGTTCGGCGGTGAGGATTCCCGCTGGTATGCGGTCCAGTTGCCCGGTCTCGGCGATCGCATGGAGCACGCTGTAGCCCGCTTTGCTTTTAAGAAACAGGTTGTTGGCTATGAGCAGCTCGGGCGGGACCTGGGCGAGGTGGCCGGAGATGGCGGCTGCATGCAACACGGTGTCGCCCGCTTTGGTGGTGCGTAGGAGAACCGAGGTGCTGAGCCAGGCGTTGGGGATTTGGCCGAGGTGACCGTTGAGCGCGGCCACATGGAGGACGGTTTCGCCACTCAGGTTGCGCTCGGCCAGCAGGCGCTCGTTGAGCAGGTTGGGCGGCAGGCGATCGAGGGCGCCTGTCTCGGCAGCTTCGTGCAAAAGGGTGTTACCCAGATCGGTGCGAATCAGCAGCAACTCTTGGGTGATGGCACCCATCTCGGCTGGAACTTGGGCAAGGGTGCCGGCTGCGGCTGCGGTGTGCAGGGGGGTGTAGCCGGAGTTACTGCGCACCAAAAAGTGGCTGCGGCTGAGAAGGCCGGGGGGGAGTTGGGCAAAGTGTCCGCCAAAGGCCAACTGATGCACGGGGGTGTAGCCGGAGTCGTTTTTGAGGGAGAAGAGCTCGGCGGTGAGCACTGCGGGGTTGAGGTCACGCAGCCGACCGTACTTGGCGGCGGTGTGCAGCACGGTGTTGCCGGAGGCGTTGCACGCGGCGAGATCGTTGGCGGTCAGTGCGCGGGCTTTGTCCTGGGCAAGGGAGCCTTCGCGGATGTTCGCGAGCAGCGCTTCGGTATCCATGGGAGCAGCGAAACGGCCGCTGGCTTCACGCGCAAAACTTAAAATCGCCTGCGGCCATTTCAGCCGAGGCCGCGCGCGTCGCTCATAGGTAAACCGGACCTTTTGGCCGGGGTTGGCGGAGGTTTATTCCAGAAATCCTGCCAGCGGCTGGTCTTTGATCGCCACGCCCTTGAGGTCGGTAGCTTTGATGGAGTCGAGGGTGACCAAGATCGTCTCCAGTTCTTTGGCCGAGCTTACTTTACCGGTTAAATAGGCGAATTCGGCATCGGGGTTGGTCACGTGGAAACTCCCCTCGGCGTCGAGGTGAACGGCCACGACGCCACGGTCGTCATCGGGCGAGTCAAAATACCAACCCTCTTGGCGATCAAAGCCCGGCACGCCGCCAAACCGAGTGGTGGCCCACAGCACGGAGAGGTATTCCACGCCATCGACTTGGCTCAACTGGGGGTGTGTCCCGCGTTTTTCGACGAGCAGGACTTTAAGCGCGGCGTTGAGTAATGGGGAAACGGGCGTGGGCGTTTTCATGGTTGATGCAGTGGTGCGTAAGGACGGCGGGAGCGGCGAGAAAAATGACGCATCGCTGTCCTCGCCCCGGTCACACCCAGGGATGGGTTTCGATCCGCACGCTGCCGCCCAACCTGTCGTACCGCTGGCCGTTTGTAACAGCAGGGGCAGCGCTATCTCAAGCGGCTAAAGATGAACTTACTCCACCCTGATTATTTGACTACGCTCCCTCGGTCCCGCGTTCAACGCCGAGCTTCCGCTTGCTCCGCCTGCGCGCACTGTATTGGTTGACCTATCATGGATGTGATTTTTCTCGGCACCGGCACTTCGCAAGGCGTTCCCATGATCGCCTGTGACTGCGCCGTTTGCACATCCACGGATTCGCGCAACCAGCGTACGCGCTGCTCGATTCATGTCATCATGGATGGCTTGCGTATCCAGGTGGACGCGGCCCCCGAGTTTCGCCTCCAGTGCCTGCGCGAGAAAATCGGGTGGATCGATTTTTTTGTGCTCACCCACGGTCATGCCGACCACATCGCCGGCATGGACGATTTGCGCCGGTACTGCGACCTGCTCGGTAATGTCGCGATGCCCGTGTATTCGACCGAGGAGGGCATGACCCGCATTCGGGCGATGTACCCCTACGCGATCGTCGATAAACCCATTTCCAAGGGCTACGTTGCCTTTAAACTTCACTCCATGCCGGCGCGTATCGAGCTGCCGCAAGGCACCATCGAATCCACCCTGCTGCCGCACGGCAGCATCAACACGCTAGGGCTGGTTTTCACCGAGAAGAGCAGTGGGGTTAAATTTACTTATTATACCGATTGTAAGCGGGTTACCGAGGAGGCCGTGGCCCTGGCTAAAGGTTCAGCGGTGGTGGTGTTGGACGGTTTGCGACCCGAGCCGCACCCCACGCACATGAGCATCAGTGAGGCGGTGCAGGCCGCCGACGACATTGGCGCTCCGCGAACCTTTTTGACGCATTTGACCCATCTGACTGGCCACGTCGAATGGGCCGACGCGTTGCCCGCAGGCGTGGAGTTTGCCTACGATGGGCTGAGGCTTTCGTTGTAGGTGCTTTTTATCCTTCAAGTTGCGGGGCTTTTTTAGGTGGCCGCCAACTGGGTTTCACTGCCTTGAAGGTGGGCGATTTCCATGCTGACCAGGCAGACGTCGTCGGGGAACACATGACCGGCTGCGAATAGCTCGATTTCGGCAATCACCGAGTTAACCAATTGCCCTGGGGGTTGTCCCGCTCGTTGTTCGAATGCGTCCCTCAGCCGCCCTTCCCCATACGACTCGTTTAGGGCGTTTTCCACCTCGAAGAGTCCATCCGTGAAGAGGAGAATGAGGTCGTCGGCCGCCACGGGGAACGCGTACGTACGATAAACTTCCTCCTCAAACAACCCGAGCGCCGGGCCTGCGGTGTGCTCGGGGGTGAGTTGCACGACTTCCCTGGGGTGGTTGCGCACCAGCAACGGGCTGGGGTGCGCGGCATTGGCCACGGTGATGCACGATTTGCCGATGTCGGCCACTATGTAACAGGCGGTGGTGAACAGGGTAATGCCGGACTGGCGTAAAATGCCGCACAGGCTCTGGTTGATCGCCGTGAGCAGTGCGCCTGGATCGGCAGCCAAATCCCCCAGTTGCTCCTCAAGTGCGCGCATCATTGCGGTAACCAACGCCGCCCGAACCCCGTGGCCCATCACGTCACAGATGAACACCCCCACGGCGGACTCCGAGACGCGCACCACGTTAAAAAAATCCCCGCTCACCGAGCTCGCGGGATGAAAAATGCTGGAAAACTTCACCGCACTGGACGCCTGCAGTGCGCCTTGCGGCAGTGTGGGGAAGCGGTGCGGCAGCAGGGCCAGTTGGAGTTCCTTGGCCATGGTCAGATCCTCTTCCATGCGCAGGTTTTTTTCGCGCAACTCACGGGTTCTATCGGACACCCGTTGCTCCAGCGCTTCGTTGAGCGAGCGTAGATCGGCTTCGGCCTGACTTAGTGCCCGATGTTCAGCCACCTCGCGCAATGCCCTCCGCACCGCTGGGACGAGCCGGGTGAGCCGATCCTTGAGGACAAAATCGGTGGCTCCATTTTTGAGTAACTCCACGGCAGTTTCTTCCCCTACCGCTCCCGAGATCATGATGACGGGCACCTCCGGACTACAGTCCTTGGCCAAGGCCAGAGCCTCCCCACCGTCAAAGGTCGGCAGCTTGTAGTCGGCCAGAATGAGGTCGGGACGGAACGATCTGATCTCACGCAGAAAATCCTCCCGCGTTTGAACCCGGCGCACGGCGAAATCGATCCCGCCGCGTTTGAGCTCACGTAGGATCAACTCCTCGTCCGTATCTGAATCCTCAAGTGAGAGGATGCGCAAGTCGGCTAAAATGGCTTCAATCATGGGAGGCGCAGGGAGGCTGATTTAAAAGTAGCCAGTAAAGTCCAAGGTTGCTGACGGCTTCGGCGAAACTTTCGAATTCCACCGGTTTCACCACATAGCTGTTGGCGCCCAGTTTATAACTTTCGATCACGTCGCGGTCTTCGCGCGACGAGGTCATGATGACGACCGGTAAGAGCTTAGTGTGCTCGTTGGCGCGCAGCTGTCGCAGAACCTCGATGCCATTGAGCTTGGGCAGTTTTAAATCCAATAGAACCACCTTGGGTTGTTCGTTTTTGGGGCGGTCGCGGTAGGGGCCGGTACTGAAAAGGAAATCGAGCGCCGCCTGACCGTCGGTGACGTGGACGAGGTGGTTGGCGAGATTGCGTTTTTTGAGTGCACGAATCGTCAATTCCGCATCGGTCGGGCTGTCTTCGACCAGTAGGATTTCTACTTGTTGGGAGTTCATGGGGCGCGGGGGGATCAGGGGTAGAGTTAAGGGCAGTTCTGTTAATAGGGGCAGGGCGCGCACCGATCGGGCCCTAGTGCGGGGGCGGTGCGGACGGGGTCCTTCGAGTAAAGTCGGGGGCGGGTTTGTTGCAACCGATGGGCACATAAAGACGGTTAGTTTTTGCGCGCCTTTATGCTGATCGCTCGCGATCGATTTGGGTAACGCATTTATACCAATTAGAGTTCAAGTTGAGGTTTGCGGCCTCCTTGAGCGCACGCTCAAGGCCACGCTTTTTGTGGACATACCTCCTTGAGCTCACGCTCAAAGCCACGCTCGTTGCGAACATACCTCCTTGAGCGCACGCTCAAGGCCCACACTTTTCACAAACATGCTCCTCGTGGCCTTGAGCGTGAGCGCAGGGTGTTTACCCAAGGGTTTCGCCCCCCGGAAACGGGTTGGTTAAGCTCACCGTGAACCTGATTAGTGTTACAGGCGGTGGGGGGCCATTTGGGTAAATGGGCTGCACCTTAGCAGCCAGTCAGATTCACTCTTTACGTGCCTCGACCGCCCCTGCTGCCGGGTCAGGCAGGGTGAAATAAAAACGGGCGCCTTGATCGATCTCAGACTCCGCCCAAATGCGCCCGCCGTGGCGTTGCAGGATGCGTTGCACCAACGCCAAGCCGACTCCCGTTCCTTCAAAGTCGGGCTGGTTGTGCAAGCGTTGAAATACCCCAAACAACTTGTCCGCATAGCGCATGTCAAAGCCCGCACCGTTGTCCTTGACGTGATAAGTCCAGCAGTCGTTCGCGTCCGCTTGCGCCCCAATTTCTATTTGGGCGACCGGCCGTTTACGGGTGAATTTGAGCGCGTTGCTGATTAGGTTAACCCAGACCTGCCGGATCATCGCCTCGGTGCCCCGCGCCGCCGGCAGGTCTGCTAGGGTTAGCTCCACCGTGCGAGCCGGTTCGAATTTCATGAGTTCATCAAAGACCTCCTGCGCCAGCGCGCGCATGTTGATCTTCATCGGCTCGATCTGCTGGCGGCTGAGGCGCGAAAAGGCCAGCAGGTCGTCGATCAGCCGGCTCATTCGTTTGGCCTCGTCCCCAATCACCTTGAGCAGACGGCGGCCATTGTCGTCGATGAGCGCGGAGAAGTCCTCGACTGCCATACGCGCATACCCGTCGATGGCGCGCAACGGTGCCCGCAGGTCGTGCGAGACGGAATAACTGAACGCCTCCAGCTCCTTGTTCACCGCTTCTAGCTTGGCGGCACGGGTGTTGAGGTCGGCGTTGAGCTTCAGGATATTGGCGTTGGCGGCATTGAGTTCGGCGGTGCGCTCGACCACCCGCTGCTCCAACTCGGCATTGAGCATGTGGATCTTTGCCTCGGATTCTTTAAGTGCGGTGACGTCCCAATTAGCTCCCAGCATGCGCACGGGGGCACCCTGTTCGTCGCGGAACAGTTTGGCTATGGCTTTGATGTATCGAATGCTGCCGTTGGGCCAAACGATGCGAAATACGGTGTTGAACGGCTTTATTCCTGCGATTGCGTCGGCGAGTTCCTGGTCACCCCGAGTGAGGTCATCGGGGTGTAAAGACGCCCTCCAGGCCTGTTCGGTGCCGATGAAGTCGTCGCGGCGGATATGGTAGAGCTCGAACATTGAATCGTCCCACACCAGCTTGTGGTTAGTCGGGTTATAGTCCCAGATGCCGATCCCATTGTGGGTCGTCGCGAGGGCCAATCGTTCGCGCTTTTCATTGAGTTCATGTTCGGAGTCTTTGCGCAACTGATCCAATTTTTTGCGTTCGGTGATGTCCTCGATCATGCAGAGGTGGTGTGGCTGCGCTGTATCTTCATCTCGCAAAGGGGAAATCGTCATGTTGATCCACACAGTGGTGCCGTCCGGTTTTAGATACCGTTTTTCCATCTGGAATCCGTTGATTTTCTTCGCATTCAACGCGGCCATGTTCGCCAGATCGAGCTGCACATCATCTGGATGGGTGATTTGCATCCAATTGATCGTCGCCATCTCTGCCTGTGAGCGTCCGGCGATGGCGGCAAAGCGCGGGTTGACCTCGTCGATGTGTCCTGTGTGCGAATTGATCCGGGCGATCCCCATCGGCGACTCATCGAAGATGGTTTTTAACCGTGCTTCGCTTTTTGACAGGGTGTCCAGGGCCTGCGCCCTGGCTAGCGCCTGGTCCGCCAGTTGTTCGGCGATTTCTTGTTTTAACGTGAGTTCGGACAACCGTGTGGCCGCCTCGGCATTAAGCCGCAGTACCGCTGCGAGCGTCAGCAGGGTCATCAACATAATCTCGATGGGGAGGATGGAGGCGGCGCGGTCGCTCAGGCGCGCGATGGTGGCCTGACGAGATGCCAGCCACTCGGCTTTATCGACGATGATTGCGTCGATTTGCTCCCGAATTGGGTGAATCAACTCGGTGGCCCTGGCGTTGAGCTGTGGCCCCGTGAGGTTGGCGCTACCGCCCGACTGGCGCTCATCAATGAGCTGTTTGATGAAGGCCTTATAGTGGTTAATCAGCTGCTCGGTGTGGTTCAGTTGTGGCAGCAGATCCACGTGGGTTGCGTCCATGGCGCGAAGTTCAAGCCAAACCCTCCGGCTTGAAGCTAATGCCTGGGTGGTACGATCGCGCAGGATTACGGTGTCCGTGAGCAGGTCGTATTGCAGGCTGAGGTGTTCGATTTCGAGGTCTGCTGCCAATAGGCGGATCTTGGGCAAAAATTCGATGGCGTGAGCGACCTCAGCGTTGGCTTCGGCCAATTCTTTGGTGGTTTGGCGTGCATAAATTGCGGTGGCGATGATGACCGCTAGGCCGAGGCCAAAGCCGCCGATAAGCCAGCGACCGAGCAACCAACGGACGCCGGCTTCGACTAAGGCGCACCCGAGCACGGCGCCTCCCAGCAGCGTAAGCAGTAGTGCCATGGGCACGGGCATCGTTTTGAGCTGCCACCACCCATAGAAACCCTGGAAACCGGCCAGATAACCGAGTAGAGCGGTGGCCCCCAGCATCATTACCGTGAATCCTAGTCCACCGAGAATCCAGGGACGTCGAACCCCCAACTCGCTCGGCTGACGCATGAGCCAGAGCGCCGCCGCCGTGAGCAGGAAGCATGCTGCGGCGTTGGGGGCCATGCGCCCGGGGGCAAGGGGCGGTAGGTTGTAGGGATCGCGAAACAGCAGTTCGTCGATGCCGAGATTCCAGCCGGTCCCAAGTTCGGCTAGATTGGCCAAGGCGATTGCACCGAGGGCGAAGATACTGGCGTACGCCGTGATACGCAGACTTTGGCGGGTGGTTTTAACCATCAACATCGCAGCACCGCTAAGGATTAAGGCTAAGGCTGAATGGGCGACCATGGGTTTCCCCTCAAAGCCAAGCGCGGCCAGTTCCTTAATCCCCATTACCCAACCCACCAGCGTGAGTGCCCCTGCGCAGAGCGTGAGTGCGCCGACGATCTGAGCAAACGAGTAACGGGCATACGCCGGAGGGCTCGACGGGCGGGGGGGGGGTGGGGCGGGGGGATTCACGGAGCGGCCTTGGGCTTGGGGGATCGGTCAGGAGGCATACCTGTCGGGCTGGGGCGCTTGCGCTGCTCAGTTGCTGCGGCTTCGAGCGAGCGCGGGGTGACAGACGCAATCCACTCAGGCGTGGCTTGCAACCGATAGGCGAATAAAGGCGGTAAGTGATCTGGGGATATGACGCATGGGGTTTGCGTTCACTGACGGGTGCCTTGGGCGAGGGTTGAGTCGGGTAACGCCCCATGGTGATTGGGCGCAGTTGGCTGCATCTTTACCCACGCTGGAAACACCGTGGAATCACCCAGTGTTTACCCGCCCGTGTCGGTCAAAAATGAGCCACCATGGATAATAACCCTCTCAATCAAGGCGTCTTCACCGAGCACGGCCTCGGCGTTGGCGTGATTAGCCGGAAAATGATCCGCGAGCGCGCCCTGGAGGTGGCGCTCCTTAACGGCCGTCAAGCCCACGAGGTCGAACCCTCCGACTGGGAGCAGGCCAAGCGCGAATTGTCGGGCGGTCCTGAAGTCGATCCCGAGACCGCGATTCTCGAAGCCCTGCCCGAAGCCGTCCGCAGCAACGAGCTGCCGGATCCTGAAGCCTCTCGAGCGCCGGAATCGTCGAGTGAGGACGAGGACGAGGAGGGCCGCAGCGAGACCGTGCGGCTTGTTGATGAAGGCGCTCAGGAGGCGGCCCGCGATCAGTGTCTTTCTGCCGCAAGGGAGGCCCAAAAGCAGCGCAGAAGGAGGAGTCATGAACCCGCCTAACGAACATGAAGCTAGGTCGCGCCCAGCAGCCGGAGAGGATAAAGGTGCCGCCTTGGGCCAGCCGGTGAACAATGATCCTCTTTCGGTGAGCCAAACGGTGGCGGTCGCTGTCAGGCCGGAGATGCATCTGGCCCGTCGTTCGACGTGGGCTCTCACCGTCGCATCCGACTCGCACGCGAATGCAGCCGATCCGAATCAGAAAGCGGATCAAGAGGCCATTGAGTCATGGGAGAACGAGGGCGATCCCAACTAGCAGTAGGTAGTAACATTTAAAGTGGCGGATAGAGCGCTGAGCTCTGAACGTGGACGGGTGTCTGACTGATGCGGAGTTTTAACGCTAAGATCGCAAAGAACGCTAAGGAGTCGGGACTAGGATCGGTCCTTTGCGGTCTTAGCGAACTTTGCGTTAAAATTCCGGTTCGGAATTCGATACATTAAAGGTTATAGCCCAACAGGTTTATTAAGCTTCTGCCTGCCCCCTATCTGCTACGGGCGAAAACCGTCGCGCCAGGCTTTGCCTCGTTCGAGTCGGGTTCGTACTTCCGGCCAGTCGCGGTTGGCCAGGGCGGTTTGGAAGCATTGCAGCTCGTCCTGGAACTGGCGCAGGGCGCGCAGAACCTCGTCACGGTTCTGCTGAAAAATCTCAATCCACATGGTGGCGTCGCTGGCCGCAATGCGCGTGGTGTCGCGCAGGCCGTTACCCGACAGGTTACGCCACTGGGGTTTTTTCGATGCGAGGAAGGTAGCCAAACTCGTGGCTACCACTTGCGGCAGGTGGCTGACGTGGGCGGTAATCTCGTCGTGTTGGTCGGGCGAGAGCGTGGTCACCTCGCTGCCCAAGTCGCTCCAGAAGCGGGCAACCGTGGCGGCAGCCGTTTCATCGGCTCCTTCCATGGGGGTCACAAAGCAGACGCGTTTTTCAAATAGGGTCGGAGTGGCGTTTTCCCAGCCGGTTTTTTCGCTGCCGGCCATGGGGTGGGCACCAATAAAATGGGCGCGGGGTGTGAGCGCGGAGTGACAGGCGCGACACAGTTCGCCTTTGACGCTGCCCACATCGGTGACGATCGCACCGGCGGGCAGGTGGGGCGCGATGTGCCGGGCCAGCTCGATGATTTTATCAACTGGGGCGGCGAGCACCACCAGCGAGGCATCGCGCACGGCGTCGGCGGCCGTTTCGGCAACGTGATTAACCCAAGGTTGCTCGCGCAGTTTGAGGCGTGCGTCGGGCCGGCGGGCCCAAACAGTAATACGGTGGGCCAGCCCACGGGCGTGGGCTGCACGAGCGACGGAACCACCCAGCAAGCCGGGGGCGAGGATGACGAGGTTTTCCAGCACGCTCTTGGTGAAAACGTCTAGCAGCGGGCCTGTCGAGTTTATCGGCTTGGGGCAGGGGAACACGTTGCAATTCGCGCCTCGGCTCCTTTGCTCACCGTTTTACCGATCTCACCCTTATGGCGGCTCATCGTTCACAACATCGCAGCAAGGCATTTTGGCAGGTGGCGCGGCTTTGGCTGCTGGCCGGTCTCGGGTTCGCCGCTTTGGGCTGGCTGTTTTACTTTCTTGCCACCGTCGGGCCGAAACGCGTCGACCCATCGGTCAGCGTGAGTAGTACACTGGATGACCCGGCGATGGTGCGGTTGTCCGACGAGATCGATGAATTGGAGCGTAAATATCGCCAAGCGGCCGACGCCAAACTGAGTACCGAGGATGCGAGTGCCGCGTTGACCCAAGCGCTCGCAAAGCAGAAGGAGTTGCTTCGCACCTTTACCAAGGCGGGTTTGGATCAATCCAGCCGGTTAACGCGGTTGGAGAGCGAGCTCGATGGCGTGCGGGCGCGGGAAAAAGTGACGCTGGTAGACCGTCTGCAGATCGACGGCGAAGAGCTTTTGGGGGCGGGCAAAGTGGATGCAGCCGGGGAAATGCTCCGCGAGGCTTTGCGATTGCAGCAGGAGATTAACCGCAGCGCGGCTCATTCCCGTTACAAAAACTACGTGCGTGAGACGGCGTTAACTCAAGCGGTGGCTGCGGTCGATGCCGCCCCGTTACGTAAAGAAAAGGACTCCTTC
>JBILJE010000401.1:0-5203 GCA_044377395.1 Rariglobus sp.
GAGCGTGCTCATATTAAGTTTTTTGAAGGGTAAAAACTAAAAAGGGTCGTGGCTTTACATGGATACATTAACGCAAAGGCATTCGGCGCAACGTTCAACATCCAACATTGAACATCCAACGTTCAAGCTGGGGAAGAACAGATAAAGGGTCAGGGCGTTACAGGCCCACATTAATACTTTAGCACTCCCTTATTCATTGTCTCGCGAAGGATTTTAAGTAAGCGAAGCGGACAGAAAAAGGGGTCAGGCCGTTACATGGATACATTGGCTGCAAAGGCAACGGGTGGTAATTTCAAGGAAGCCCGAGTTGCTCGGCGGGCGACTTTTTCTGAAACACCTGCACTGATCAGCAAAGCCAGCGCCTTTTGCAGGGCTGCGTCCTTTTGCTGGAGCGCTTCGTCGCGATCTTGGATTTTGCGAACCAGGCTGTCGAGGTGGGTTACGATTTCATCTTCCACATCCATGTCCTTGCGGGTTTGGGGTTCGGCGGTGGCTTTAAGTAGGCGGCGGATGATATCTGCGTAGGGCTCGGGGAAATCCGCTTCGTTGATGGTAAGCAGGTGTTTATCGCCGGAAGCCGCGCTTTGATCAAAAATAGCTAGGACTTGCTCGAGGGTGTTCCGGCGATGGGCGCGCAGATGTGGTATTTGGATAATATAGCTGTCGTGGGTCAGGCCTTCGATAAAGGGTTCGCGTTCCGTGAGGGTTTCGCCGGTCGCGGCATCGCGATAATGGCGGCGCACTTGGATCACCGGAGCCTGAACTTTTTCCAAGCTGTGACCCAGAAAGTAAATGCTGATGATCGGCGTAGGGATGCGTTCTCCATTTTCCACGTGGCTGTTTTCACCGTTGGCATATTGTTCGCCGAGGTACTTGCGAAACCGCATGATGTCGGTGCTGTATTTCGCCTTTTGAATTTCGATGAGGACTTGTCGGCGTGACCCGTCGGCTAGGAGAATAGTGGCGCAAAAATCGAGCCGATATACCGTCGTGGGATGTTGTTCCAATTGTGCGCGATACTCGGTGGGGCGCAAATCGAGGGTCTCCACTTCCTGCCCTATTATTAGCGAGATGAGCTTAGAAGCGATGCCGCGGTCATCCATTAAATACTTAAACACACTATCGTAGATGGGATTGGCGATTTGCATAAGACTACGTTTTCACTAAAGGTGGTGACATTCGATCTAGCCTTCGAGTACCGAGAAAAGGGGCAGGGCGTTACATGGATACATTGGCTGCAAAGGCAACGGGTGGTAATTTCAAGGAAGCCCGAGTTAATGGCGGGCGACGTTTTCTGAAACACCTGCACTGATCAGCAAAGCCAGGGTAATGCTGAAGTGGTCAGGCCGCTGATTGTTGATTTTAAAGTGGAAATGCTAAAGGGCGTTACATGGATACATGATGACTACAAAATTACTCTAATTGAAACACCCGAAGGCAACATAATAAGTGGTAACTACGACATTAGGAAGGCCCAAAAGAAATTCCTTCAATTTTATCTGTATAGGGATAATTCAACGGGGTCAGGCCGTGCTTTGTTGGTTATGATGGCAGCAACGTTCAACATCCAACATTGAACATCCAACGTTTAAGCTGGGGGAAATGCCGAAGGGGTCGGATAATTCTAACAGGGTCAGGCCTTCAGTATTCTAATAATGAGATTGGACAATGGCCCAAGGGGTCGTGGCGTTGTTTGTTGATTTAAACGAACAGACCCAGCTTCGCCCCGTCACTTCCCACGGTTTTCGGTGGTGTGGAGGAGGGTTGTTGTGGGCGAGGCCTGGAGTTCAAGTTAAAATGAACTGGCGTTACAGGAAAGTCACAAAGCAGGGAATTTTGCCCACGAAAGTCACGAAATGACACGAATGGCGGAATCTTTTTTAACCACTTATGGACACTGATTATCACTTATTCCGATCTGGTACAAAATTTTTCCCACCGAACACACGGAGTACACGGAAGAATCGGATATTAAGGAGGCTCTAATCCGACTACCCGCTACTCGCTACTGTTTTGCCCACGAAAGTTCACGAAATGACACGAACGGCGGAGGAGTTGCCCACGGAACACACGGAAGAATCTATCGCACCCTATAAATTTCAAACACGAAAACTCGGCGAACTGCATGATCTACATGATATACGATAACATGACTGGAAATGAATAAGTGAAAAACTTCTTCACCCTCAACATCAAAGCCAATAAATGAAGGTTCAATGAATGGATTATTACCCAAACGATCTAATGCACGCTCGAGAACTACCCGTCGGCCACGCGGTAAACGTCGAAGGAAGCCGTAAGGCTCAGCATCCAACATCCAGCGATATTCGAGGCTCATTTAATAACGGATGTAACGCGTGCTGTACGGCGCTTAAATTGACTAGCCGTCACACCCATGCCTGCCTGAAGTTTACGCCGCTTCTTAGCGATTTCAGATTTCCATTCCGGCGAATTAGCCCGTTCATTTACAAATAGATAAGCACGCAACCATTGACGCTCTTTAGCACTCAGGCTATCGGCAGTTTTTTTAAGTTCTCTGATCGACATAATGGAAATAATTTTGATTTTCAGGTTAAAATTACAAGGCAGAAACGAAGGAAATGCTAAAGGGAGTCAGGCCGCTGATTGTTGATTTTTAAGTCTGCGACGTTCAACATCCAACTTCCAAATATGAGCTCCCGGCTATTAGCCCCTAGCTTTTAGCTGATTGTTGCCCACGGAACACACGGAAGAATTGGATGATATTGAGTTTCGAATGTGACTACTCGCTACTCACTACTCGATACTCGCTACTGTTTTGCCCACGAAAGTCACGAAATGATACGAAACACATAATCGAGCCTGTTTAACCGCGAATTTACGCTAATTGCCGCTCATGTAAGGACTATTCTACTCGCTACCCACTACGACCGAGGGCAAATTTAAAGGGCCAATCTGAAATAGGGGGTAAGGGCGGAAACAGAAAAAGGGGTCAGGGCGTTACATGGATACATTATGTCGGGAATATCACGACCAAGGGTTTGGAGAGGCGAGAACGGTAACGAGTAAAATCTCGCTTATCCGTCGTCCATATTGGGGCTTGAGTTTGCTCCTGCATTGCCACCAAGCAAGCATCTGCATAATCAGCATGGGGATGGTATTTTTCGATCACATGGGCCACAGCTACCCTCATCACGGGCAGCACGGGTAAAACTCTCAACCAATCGGCCTCGATCATCGCAAGAATGGCGTGTTTGGCCCGTTCACTGGCCCGAACATGAAAAAACAGTTCGGATACCACCGCTTCACAGGTGACAAAACCTTTAGGCTGTTGTGCGGCGACAGACTTACTCCATTGATGATGGCTGTCGCGAGCATCCAGTAGCGCAAGTAACACGCCAGTATCAATCAGGGGGCGCATGCGTTAAAGGGTGTAGCCTTTTTTAAGCGAGAGCTTGCCATCACTGGGCCCGTCGTAGGCACCAATTACCCAAGCTGGCAATGTGCTCTTGTTTTTGGGTGGGGCTGGTTTTTTCGTACCGGTTCCCGTTCGCGATACGTTTGGGCTGCGGAGTTTAGATTTGATGGTTTTCATTTTATAAGCTGTAAAAAAGATAATCCCAACTGTGTAATGCTGAAGGGGGGCCGCTGATTGTTGATTTTTAATTTGGCGACGTTCAATATCCAACGTTCACATATGAGCTTCTAGTTCTTAGCCCCAAGCGCTTAGCTGATACCACTTCGCATTCAAAGAAATACAAACGAACCGGTTTACCGCTAATGAACGCTAATGGCCGCTAATAAAAGCCAGGGATACAGGTCTCCGTCATTAGCGTATCTTAGCGTTTATTAGCGGTTAAAAAATCCGTTGTTTGATGTTGGGCTGCTTGGTTGCTGGTGCGGTGAGCCTGGGAAATGCTGAAGGGGTCAGGGGAAATGCTGAAGGGGTCAGGCCGCTGATTGTTGATTTTTAATTCGGCGACGTTCAACATCCAACGTCAACATGTGAGCTTCTAGCAATTAGCCCCTAGCTATTAGCTGATTGTTACCCACGAAAGTCACGAATTGACACGAACGGCGGAGCGATCTGTTTAACCGCTAATGGACGCTAATTGGCGCTAATAACGGATCGAATCTGACTACTCGCTACCCGCTACTCGATACTCGCTACTGTTTGGTGCCCACGGAACACACGGAATACACGGAAGAATTGGATGATATTGAGTTTCGAATCTAACTACTCGCTACCCACTACTCGATACTCGCTACTGTTTAGTTGCCCACGAAAGTCACGAATTGACACGACGCTACGTCGTAACTGCAAATCTCCGCTGCCACAGGAAAACGAGCGTTTTAGGCAAGTTAAGAGGCAAGCAGTTCTTCAAAGCTAAAATCCCGAATCGAAGCGGATGTCTTGGCATGCTCAATGGTCATGCTGACCAGGCGTCCCGAGGCATCGAGGTCCACAAAGACATCTTCGCTGATCTCTTTGGTTTCAGCCACAGGGTAGCTAGTAAACTCGACGAGGGCAGTATCAGTATCAGGGAAGTATTTGATTTTCATAAATTGGCTCCACGGTCAAAAAAAGCATTGTGAATGGTTTCACCATCTTCAAGTAGCACTACACGTAAAACCCGCCAATCATTTTCTGCAATCTTACCCCAGCGGCGAATGCGACCATCGGACTGAATCTGTTCCCGTTCGGGAAGTTGGATCACCCGAAGTATCCATTCATCCTTGATCAGAATCCGGTCTGGCCTGTTTCGGGTATAGAGAAAGTATTGCGTGGTCTTCATGCTGATGCAGAGGAATTCCAAAAGGGGTCAAGGCCGTGCTTTGTTGGTTATGATGGCAGCAACGTTCAACATCCAACATTGAACATCCAACGTTCAAGAAAACCACCTGTATCTGGTTGATTTGAATGGCGAAGTTCAAGTTGTTTCGACTACTCGCTACTCACTACCCGCTACTCACTACTGTTTTACTCCCGAAAGTCACGAATTGACACGAACGGCGGTGGAGTTGCCCACGGAACACACGGACTACACGGACTACACGGAAGAATTGAGGGAAAAAAAGGGGGGCAATTCAACGATGACAGGCCGTGCTTTGTTGGTTATGATGGCAGCAACGTTCAACATCCAACATTGAACATCCAACGTTCAAGAAAACCACCTGTATCTGGTTGATTTGAATGGCGAAGTTCAAGTTGTTTCGACTACTC
>JBILJE010000236.1:0-5199 GCA_044377395.1 Rariglobus sp.
TCCGGCGAACAACTCCAGTCCATCACCCTGTGCGCCTCGCCGCGCCTCAAGCTCGACGCCTCCAAAACCGGCCTCGCCGACTACCTCTCGCCGCTCACACAACTCGTCTTCATCGAACCCGCCGTCCTCGACGCCGAGTTCGCCGGTTTTTCCAACGAGGGTTTTGACGGACTTACCCCGATTTTAAAGAAATCCGCCGCCGCTTTTGGGTTGGCCGACATCGACGAGTCCGCCTCGCTTTTCGATGACGAGGACGTGCGCGAAACCACCTGGGACACCGAGAGCCTGGTCCACCACCGCAGTTATCCGTCTGACGAGCTAGTTGCCCAAGAGCGGCTGTGCGCCGAGGAAGAGGCCCGGCGCAACTTCCTCCAGCAACTCGTCGCGTGGAAAAAGGACGGCTACGGCCTCGCCTTCGTCGTTTCCAAGGAGGGAGAGGAACAGCGCGTAAAAGAAATCCTCGCCGAGGACTCCCGCTTCAAAGGTCTGCAACCACTCTGGGTGCGCGGCACGCTCAACGAGGGTTTCCGTTGCACCTACCGCGCTGGCGCCGGCCTGCTCTGGTCGACCTTGCCCAAACGCAAACTAGGTGAAATCGGCGGCCTGGTGCTGGTCACTGAAACCGAGCTGTTCGGCCGCCAGCGCACTCGCCGCGTCAACGGTCCGCAACGTGCCCAAGTTAACCGTGCTCAAGTCGACCAGTTGCTCGACTTCTCCGAGCTAGTCGAAGGCGATTTCGTCGTCCACCTCCAGCACGGCATCGCGCTCTACCGCGGTTTAACAAAACTCGAAATGCGCGACGGCCTGCGTGAGGTCATCTCGCTGGAATTCGACGACGGCGTGACGTTGCACGTGCCGCTGCAGGAATCGCACCTCATCAGCCGCTACGTCGGCCTAGGTAAAACCAAGCCCCAACTGGGTAAAGTCGGCTCGGGTCGCTGGGAGAAAACGCGCCAGGCGGCCGAACGCGCCACCATCGATCTCGCCGCCGATTTGTTGAAAATCCAGGCCCAACGCGAGGCTCAGCCCGGCCACCCTTGCCTGCCGGACAACGACTGGCAAAAGGAGTTCGAGGGCTCTTTCCCATTCAACGAAACCAAGGACCAGCTCAAGGCCATCGAAGAAACCAAAGCCGACATGGAACGCGCCCGGCCGATGGACCGGCTGATTTGTGGCGACGTGGGTTTTGGCAAAACCGAGGTGGCGATCCGCGCGGCGTTTAAGGCGGTTCAAGACGGGCGCCAGGTCGCCATTTTGGTGCCCACGACGATCCTCGCGCAGCAGCACCTGAACACGTTTCGCGAGCGCATGGCGGGTTACCCGATCGCCGTGGAAATGGTCAGCCGTTTCCGCACGAAGGCCGAATCCACGCGTATCCTCGCCGCCACTGCGGTGGGCCAAGTCGACATCCTCATCGGTACGCATCGCATCCTCGGTGCCGACGTGGCGTTTAAAAACCTCGGACTGGTCATCGTCGACGAGGAGCAGCGCTTTGGAGTGAAACACAAGGAGCGCCTCAAAGCCATGCGCGCCACCGTCGACATCTTGTCCATGTCGGCGACGCCGATCCCTCGCACACTTTATATGGCCATGACGGGCGCGCGCGACATGAGCGTGATCGAGACCCCGCCAGTCAACCGCCACCCGATCCAAACCATCGTCAAAACCTACGACGACAAATTAGTGGTCGAGGCGATCCGCCACGAACTGCGGCGCGGCGGCCAGGTGTTTTACCTGCACAATCGGGTGCAGACGATCAACCTCGTTGCCGCGCGCCTCAACGAGCTGATGCCCGACATCACCGTCGGTGTCGGCCACGGCCAGATGGATGAACACGACTTGGAGCGCGTCATGACCGAGTTCGTCGCCGGCAAGTATCAAGTGCTCGTCTGCACCACGATCATCGAGACCGGCCTGGATATCCCCAACTGCAATACGATCATCATCGAAGGAGCGGACCGCTTTGGGTTGTCGCAACTCTACCAGTTACGCGGGCGCGTTGGCCGGTTTAAGCACCAAGCCTACGCCTACCTGCTCTTACACCGTCACACCCGGCTGGTAGAAATCACTCGCGAGCGCCTCAACGCCCTGCGCACCCACAACCAGCTCGGCGCGGGCTTTCGCATCGCCATGCGCGACCTGGAACTGCGCGGCGCGGGCAACCTGCTCGGCTCGCAGCAGAGCGGCCACATCATCGGAGTCGGCTTCGAGCTGTACTGCCAACTCCTGCGCCAGTCGGTCGCACGACTGAAGGGTGAGAAAAACGCCTCCGCGATCCGCGCCAACGTGAAGCTCGACTTCGTCTTCGTGGGCGAATCCGCGCTCCCCTCCGCGGGACCGGCGTCCACGTCCGGCACGTCACCGGCCGCCGCTCGTACCTCGTATCAAGCCATCAAGTTCGCCGAGCAAGCCGACGACGGCGCCGTCGAAGTGACCAAGATCCAAGCGCGTATTCCATCAGCCTACATCGCCGAAACCCGCCTGCGCATCGACTTCTACCGCCGTCTGGCGATGGCGGGAAATGGGAATCAGTTAAAGGAAATCGAGAGCGACCTGCGCGACCGCTTCGGGCCCTTTGGCGACGAAGTCCGCGCTTTGCTTTTGATCACCGACATCCGCATTCGGGCGGAGTCGAAGCGGATCATCTCGGTGGAGACCGAGTCGTCGCGCCTCAAGTGTGCGCGAGGCAGTGGCGCGCGAGACGATTTTGTGATGGTCGGGGCGCGTTTCCCGCGTCTGACAGCACCTAAGGCGCTAGCGCGAATGAAGGAGATCATAACCTTCCTCAACAACCTGCCCTCGCCGTAAGACAGGCAAAAAATAGCGCAGACCGCCAGTCTGCTTTGGTCGTTATTATAAATCGACGAAGCCGGCCGGACGTCTGCGCTACTTTCCGAACCCCGCCCAATCGCTTAACCAATCAGCTTGGTGTATGCGGCGGCGTCCAGGAGAGCGTCGGCATCGGCAGGATTGGCCAGCTTGAGCTTGAGCATCCAGCCGCCTTGATAAGCGTCCGAATTCACCGTCTCGGGAGCGGCATCAAGCGCCGGGTTGATCGCAATCACGGTGCCGGCTACCGGCGAATAGAGATCAGAGGCGGCTTTGACCGACTCGACCACGCCGTAAACTTGGCCGGCGGTCAGCGTGGCGCCCACTTTGGGCAGTTGCACGTAGGTGATGTCGCCCAGGCTGTTCTGGGCGTAGTCGGTGATCCCGACGGTGGCGTTGCCGTCAGCGGCCAGCTGCAACCATTCGTGGGATTTGGCGTAACGGAGATCAGGAGGAACGTTGCTCATGTTAGGATTTTTTTAATTGGACGAAGGGAGGTTTTACCAGCTGCAAGTTGATCAAAGTACCACGGATATCGACCGCGAGCGGGGCGCTGGCAGCGGCGGTGGTCACCAGGGCCGAGCCGATGGCCTCGTTGAGGATGGGCGAAAGGGTGCCTGACAGCACCTTGCCGACCACGGCACCATCGGTACCCAGCACAGGAGTATCGGCGCGAACGATGCGGCGATCTCCGGTTTTGAAAAACACGACCTTGTGTGCGGCACCGTTGGTCTTCTCGGCCAGCAGCGCGGCGCGACCAATGAAGTCAGCGCCCTTGTCCAGTTTCACGGTCCAGCCGAGACCGGCAGTGAGCGGGGAGATATCCGCAGTGATCTCGTGCCCGTAGAGCGGATACCCCGCTTCAAGACGAAGGCTGTCACGCGCGCCCAAACCAGTGAACTCCAGCCCGTGGGCGGCGCCGGCCTTGACCACGGCCTCGGCCAGGGCGACGGCGTCGGCGGCCGCGTAGTAGAGTTCAAAGCCGTCCTCACCGGTGTAGCCGGTGCGGCTGATCATACACGGAATACCGGCTACGGTGCCGTCCACAAAATGGTAATAGCCGACATTTTGGAGCGGAGTCGCGGTGAGCGATTGCACGATCGCGGCGGCCGTAGGACCTTGGATCGCGATGAGAGCGTAGTCGTCCGAGCGGTTGGTGACGGTGACGGCAAAGGCCTTGGCCTGCTCAAGCAGCCAAGCTACGTCCTTGTCGATGTTACCGGCATTGATGCACAGAAAGTAGTCGTCGGGACCGCGCATGTAGACGAGTAAATCGTCCACAACACCACCGGTCGGGTAACACATCGGCGAGTAGAGCACACGGCCGGGGAACAGTTTAGTGACGTCGTTGGTGACGACGTAGTTCAAAAACATCAAGGCGTCGGGCCCCTTGACCTCAACCTCGCCCATGTGGCTGACGTCGAACAGGCCGGCGGAGCGCCGCACGGCCTTGTGCTCCTCGAGGATGGAGCGGTACTGCACCGGCATTTCCCAGCCGGCAAAGTCCACCAAGCGGGCACCGTTTGCGGCGTGAAAATCGCGGAGAGGCGTGCGTTTAAGATCACTCATGAGGCGGGCAACTAGGCCCACCGCCCCGCCATGGGGCAAGTCTCTTCAACGCAGCCTAGCTACTTAAAAAACGAACGCTCAGTTCGCGTAGGATTTCACGATCGCGGCCACCAGGAATTTGTGGTCGGCCGCCGAAATCTCATTGGTCGAAAACAACGCATCGGCCTGCAACACGGCATACGTCATGGCGAGGTAACGATCTTCCTCAGTGCCGGGGGGAAGCGCCGGGCGCAGATCGACCTTCAGATCGCCGGGGGAGAGATCGGTCATCGCACCGAGGTCATAATCGATGCCCCAACGTAGGAACCGCTTCGCGTACTCGTTTTCCACAGGCAGCATTACCGTGGGGGCATTTTCAAAGCCTGGCTTGCGCAACTCAATGTTGTAAGAAGAAGAGCGCTTCAAGGTGACGCGCAGCGGAGTTTTGCCAACTTCTTCGCCGTTGATGAGCGTCGTGGCCCCCTCAGGATTCGAACGGACTGTTACGGATTGCGTGCGTCCTTTGGTGAAGACCGCGCAGCCAGAAGCGGTGATGAGAACACACCCGACCAAAGCGGCCGGAAGAAGGGATCGGATTTTCATAGGGTAAGAAAGGGGACGAAAACCCAAACACCCTATTTTCCGCATTAAACTGCGGTCAAGGGGAATAACCCACACAACGAGCCAAAACATTAAACTCCTCGACTCCTCAGGCCGCCTTAGGTCGATTAACCTATCCAGAGTAGCTTCAGCTGCTCCCTAAAATCCGCAGCGCCCCTTCGCCATGTTCCTCGCCTATTGGGTCCACAACCTGAGTCCGTT
>JBILJE010000041.1:0-15540 GCA_044377395.1 Rariglobus sp.
ACCGCAAAAAAGCGGTCGAGCGCGGGGGCGAGAGCGGCGGGGGTGAGCGTCGAGTCGAGATGGATCATGGCGGGTTTTTGAAAAAATGGGAGGGCGCGGGGCGGCGGGACTTAGAGGCTGCGGAGGTGGAAACCGCCATCGATGTTGATGACGTCGCCGGTGGAGAACGGGAAGTGCCCGGCGACAATCGCGGTGACGGCGCGGCCGAGATCGGCCGGGGTGCCCCAGCGCTTTTGCGGGACGAGACCGCCGGCGATCAGGGCGTCGTATTTGGAGGTCACTCCGGCGGTCATGTCAGTGGCCATGATTCCGGGGCGCAGCTCGATCACGCTGATGCCGTCGCCAGCGAGACGGTTAGCCCAAAGCTGGGTGGCCATGGCGACGCCTGCCTTGGAGATGCAGTATTCGCCGCGATTAACGGAGGCCACAGTCGCGGAGAGCGAGGTAACGAAGATGAGTTTATAGCCGTCGGGAAGGAGTGATTGGCCGAGGTGTGCGAGCCAGTATTTGGCGACCAACTGGGTAAGGAAGTAAGGCCCTTTGAGGTTAACATCGATGACCTCGTCGAAGATCTCCTCGGTGGCCTCGGTGAGATCGGCGCGGACGCGGGGGGCGATGCCGGCGTTGTTCACTAAAGCGTCGATACGGCCGAAGGCGGCCATGGTGCCATCAAATAGGGCTTGGCGGCCGGCGGCTTGGCCGAGATCGCCGGCAACAGGAATGAAGCGCTGGTCGGGGGAGAGGGCGAGGGCTTGGCAACGCGCCACGGTCTCGTCGGCCGCCGCGCGGTTGGAACCGTAATGGACGGCGACGCTGACACCGAGAGCGGCGAGGGATTCGGCGACACCACGGCCGAGACCGCGACTGGAACCAGTGACAAGAACTACGGCTTGGGGATTCATGGGATACACTATAGCGGGGTTTTGAAAATGGGGTGAGGACAGAACTGAATCAAATTAGCACTTTTCCGACTTTAAATTGAGATTACTCGAAATTATACCCGTGCCATGAAGTTAAGGAATTTGCGCCCGTTGTATGCCCATAGTTTGGATATTCGGGTGGGGAAATTGCGGGTGATGCGGTTCGCTTTGAACCGGCATTTGCCGGAGAAAGGCTGGGTGGAAACGCACCGGCACGCGCATGGGCAGTTTTTGCTGTATTTGACGGGTGCCGGGACGCAGTGGGTCAGTGGGCGCAAGCACGCGGTGCAGGCGGGGCGGGTGTTTTATTTGGCTCCGGGGTGTGAGCACGCGTTTGTGGAGGATGCGGGCGGCAAACCGCTGTGTCTAGCGCTTGATGTGAGTGTACCCGGCGAGACAGCCAGTGGACAGGCGATGCTGGCGCAGGGCGAGTTGAACGAGCTGCGGCGGGCGCTTACGGAGTTGCGCGGGTGGAGCGAGGGCGAGGCGGCGCAGGTGCGGCCCGGCGAGGCTGGCGCAGTGTTGATGGTGCTCGATGTGTTGATGCGCGCGGTGGGGCTGCTCGAAGAACGCAAAGGGGCCGAGGGCACGGTGGTGCGGCGGGCGCGGGCGGTGTTTTCCGGCGTGGACGGCGGCGGGGAGGGTCTTCCCGTGGCGAAGCTGGCGGAGCGCGTGGGTTACCACCCCGATCACCTGACGCGGTTGTTAAAAAAGGAAACTGGTATGACTGCCGGGCAGTTGCGCGCGGCGTTGCGGCTCAAGCGGGCCCAGGCCGAATTGGAAGCGGGCGCGACGGTGGCGGAGGCGGCGGAACGCAGCGGGTTTGCCGATGCCAATTATTTCACGCGCTGGTTCAAGCGGCAGACCGCAAAAACGCCCCGGGCTTGGCGCGCAGGGCGTGAGTAGGTTCGGCATTTTTAACCACCAAAAACGCGAAATGACGCGAAACTCGAGCCGCGGAATTAAGCCGGTTCGTTTTTGCGTCATTTTGCGTCTTTTGCGGTTAACATCTGGGTAACGGTGGGGGGCGCGATTGGGCCGATTCCGCCGATAACAAGCCTGGGCTTAAACGGTGGGTTAGTTCACGCACGTTTGGCCCTCGCCTGCGGCGCGCGACGGGTTTTGGGTTGAGAACTCAAAGCTCATGACTGCTGCCGCCACCGCTCCCATCGCCTACTCTGCCCTTGGCCAACGTGCCCAGCCTCCGACAATCGCGCGCTTGATGGCGCTCATGCTGGAAAACCCCAAATTGCTCTCGATCGCCGCCGGGTTTACCGACACCCGCTCGTTGCCCGGGCCTGCGGTGCAGGCCGCCGCTGCAGCCTTGGCGGCCCGCCCGAGCGAACCCGATCACCTCCAATACGGCACCAACCAGGGCCGCCCCAAACTGCGTGCGTTACTCGCTGATCGCCTGCTGGCGCTGGAGTCGGTGGACGCGCCCGCCGATGTCGCGGCGATACGGGAAAACTTTTTTATCACCAACGGTTCCCAGCAGGCGCTCTACCTGGCGATGCAGGTGTTGTGTGATCCAGGCGACATCGTGCTGGTGGACCGGCCGAGCTACTTCGTTTACTTGGAAATGCTCGCGGGCTTGGGCGTGCAGGCGCGTTCGCTGCCCGTGGATGCCGCAGGGCGAATCGATGGGCCCGCTTTGCGCGGCCTGCTCGGCGACCTGCGTGATCGCGGTGAGCTCGCGCGGCTCAAGGCGGTTTATTTTGTCAGCTATTTCTCCAATCCGTCGGCGCGCAGTCTCGATGAGGCGGAAAAAAACGTCATCGCCGAGGCGCTCACGGACGTGGGTGCGATTGTACCGGTGGTTGAGGATGCTGCTTACCGTGAGCTGTATTATACAACGCCGCACGCCGCGCGCAGTGTGCTGAGCCTGCCCGCCTGGGCCGCCTTTCCCAAGTTGTACCTATCGACCCTCACCAAGCCCTTTGCGACGGGCTTAAAGGTGGGCTACGGCACCTGCTCGGACGCAGGTCTGGTGGCCAAAATGCTTCACGTTAAAGGTCACCACGATTTCGGTACGGCCAATTACAATCAGGCCCTGCTTGAGGAGGTCCTCGCTCACGGTGGTCTTGATGCGCAACTCGCCGTGGTTCGGCCGGTGTATTTTTCAAAAATGCGCGCCCTGCACGATGCTCTGATTGAGGCCGGACTCCCGGCGCTTGGTTGGCGCTGGGCCGTGCCGGGTGGCGGGTTGTACCTGTGGCTGGAGGCTCCGGTCGCGCTGGATACGGGCCTGGATTCGGCGTTCTGCCGGGCCTGCGTCGAAGCCGGTGTGCTCTACGTGCCCGGCGAACTATGCTTCGGTGACGATGCTCCAAAGAATTTTGTGCGCCTGAGTTTCGGCGTACTCGGCGAGGTCGATTTGGCGGAGGCCGGCCGCCGCTTTGCCTCCGTGGCCAAGCGCTTCGCCTAAGGGCAGGGGGGCGGTCACTCGATCACCACGACCAGCGGCCGGTGATCGCTCGCCAGTCCGACCTCCGCGGTATCGTGGATGCGCCCCGCGCCTCCGCGAACGCGTGGGCTCAGACCGGGCGAAACCAGAATGTGGTCGACGCGCGAGTAGGAGTCTTCGCGGCGATAGAAATGCGACCAGACGTGGCCGCGGCTATCAGCCGCCGGAAGCCATTCGGTAATCGTCGTCTGCCCCCGCGTTAACAACGCCTTCAGCGGGCGGCTGGTGCGGCTATCATTGAAATCACCCAGAATCATAAACGCAGCCGTAGCCGGGGAGGGGAACTCTTTCAGCACCTGGTCGCGGATCGCCACCGCTTCGCCGGCCCGTTGCAGCGCCGACGACGGATCATCCGCCCGGCTGGTAAAACGGCTTTTCAGGTGGGCGATAAACAGGGTCACCTCGCCGCCCTGCGTCGCGACGCGCACCTCAAGCAACCCGCGTTTCACCAGCTCTGTTTTGGCGAAATACTTGAAGCTCAGTTCGGCGTGTGGCGTTACTCGAGTGAAAACCCGCTTGGATAAAACCGCGATTTTACGGTCAGCATCGGCGGCGGTCATCACGGCGGAGTAGGGGTAGTCGAGGCCTTCGCTGAGCAAGTCGCGCCGCAGCTCGCTGAGAAACGCGTCACCGCCGACTTCCTGTAAGGCGAGCACATCGGCGCCGAGTTGGTGAATGACCAAACGCAGGGCGGCCTTTTCCGCCTCGGGCTTGGGGTAGTCTTTGCGGTAAACGTTCTCCACGAGGCGGTCCGCCAAGGTGTAGTTTTCCAGGTTGTACGTGGCGATGGTCAGACTCCCGCCCGCTGGCGCGGACACCGCCGACGCCGCCGTAACCCATGCCAGCAGAAGCGTGAAAAAAAGGGGACGCTTCATGGTGGGGATGGGAGTGGGGAACGGCGGGCGAGGGCAGGGTGTCCGCAGGGTCCGGCGGAAGGAGGGCTTAACCCAGCTTAGTCAAAGCCGCTTCGCGCTCAACCAGCGTCGGGTGAGAAAAGTAAAATCCACTGAACCACGGGTGCGGAGTCAGGTTGCTCAGGTTTTTCTGCGCGAGTTTACGCAACGCGCCGATCATCGGAGTGGCGCCGCCCACCGCATCGCGGGCGAAGGCATCGGCCTCGTATTCGTGTTTACGCGACAAGAGGTTGCTCAGCGGGGTAAACCAGAAGCTCGCCGCGCCGCTCACCAGCCCGAAGAGCAAGAAGCTCGGTGCCAGTTCATGGGACGGGAAATGGAACGCGGGGTTGAACCAATCACTGCGCGCCAACCAAGCGATGGCGGCGAACGCGCCAAATTGGACGACTGCGGCCATCGCTAGCATTTTGGGGATATGGCCGCGCCGGTAATGGCCGACCTCGTGCGCCAGCACCGCCTCCAGCTCCTCCGGCGTGAGCTGGGCGATGAGCGTATCGAATAAAACGATGCGGCGGAACCGCCCGAAGCCAGTGAAGAAGGCGTTGGAGTGTCCCGAGCGCTTGCTGCCGTCGATCACCTCAATGGTGGCGGCCTTGAAGCCGGTGCGGTGGGCCAGCGCCAGCAGCCGCGTGCGCAGATCGCCCTCGGGCAGGGGCGTGAGTTTGTTGAACAGCGGTAGGATCAGTTTCGGGTAAAGCACCATCATCAAAAGCTGGAAGCTAAACAGCAGACCAAAGCCCCATGCCCACCAGGCGTTGCCCACCCAATCGACCAGCGAGAGCAGCGCCCACAGGAGCGGAAAACCGATCGCAAACAGTAGCCCTAGCCCCTTGATTTTATCCATGATCCAGAGCCCGGCCGTGGATTTGTTGAAGCCAAAGCGCTGCTCCAGGCGGAACTGATTCCACCACTCAAACGGCAATTCGGGGATGCTCAGGAGGACACCCGCGAACAACACGAACAGGGCGTCGTCCCATTTTCCTGCCGGTGACCAGGTAGCGACGTGGCTAAACAACACGGGCAATACGGCGCTAGAAAGGGCGAGTAGTAGCAGGCCGGTATCGAAGACCATAGACCAGGAGCCAAACTGATTTTTCGCCAGGGTGTAATCGACTGCCTTGCGGTAGGTCGCTGGATCCATGATGGCGGCGACGGCCGGCGGGGCCTGTTCGGCATTACGCTTTACCTCGGCCCGGTTAAGCGCGGCCAAGATCAATTCCGCCAGTAATTTGGCGACCAACAGCCCGACGATGACGTAAAAAACCATGGCCCGACTCCAACGGCTTCCCTGCCGACGCCAACCCCGAAGTGAGAGCGTTCTTCCCTAATGGTAGCTGGGGGCTTCCTGTATCAGGAACCCGGCAAGCACACGGCTGCAATTAATGCGCTTTGATGGCCATGCGGATATCGAGGCAGGTGCGCTTGGCTGTTTCGATTTCTTCGGCCATGGTGCGCGGGTGGAAATCGGGGTTCTGCGTGTAGGGGTGATCCGCCGGCAATACCCAGGGCTCCTCGTCGAGACGGTATTGATTAAGTTCAGAACTAACACGGGCGTAGTCGAGGAGTTGCAGCAATTGGTCCTTCGCCTGGGCTTGAGGAAGGTACTGATCGGCGACGCGCTGGTGGATGCTGGGGCTAAACTTCCAGTTTTTGAGCAGGGTGGCACCGGCTTGATCGCTGCGGAAGCCGATGTTGAGCTCCTCCCACTTTTCACACGGGATGGTTTTATCCCACACCAGTTCGGAGCGACCTTTGATCAGCAGCTCGTTGATCACGATGCGGCCGATCCCGTGGAGCAGCCCTAGCAGGTAGGCCTCGTCAGGGAAAATTCCCACGCGGCTTGCCTGAGCTTCCAAGAACACTCCGCAAAAATAGCTGTAAGCCCAATAATCATCTGCGGTCATGCTGTACGCGGGCAGGTCTTTCATGAACACCTGCTTTGAAAGAGCCGTACCGATGAGAGAAATGACTTGGTTGTAACCCACCTTGATCAGCGCTGATTCCACATTGGAGATCTTTGGGCCGATTCCGTAACGCACGCTGTTACTTGCACGGATGGCGTTGGCACTGAGCGCTCCATCGGATTGGAGCAGCTTGGCGACATCATCGATGCCGTTGTTGGGGTCGTGCAATATGCTACCGAGGCGGGAGAGAACGGCCATGTTACCGTTGAGGCTCTCCATTTTGCCGAGAATGCGCAGGTACTCTTCTTTTTCCGTGGTCGAGCCGGTCGATGGTAAAGACATGGGGGTAAAACTTAAGGGGTTAGCTAGCGATTCTGATTAATTACTGTTCAGCCAAGACCAAGACAGTCCATCATTTTGGATTGTAGATCTTGCTGGTTGAACGGCTTGGTGAGGTAACCAGTGGCACCGTTTTTGAGCGCTTCGATGATGGAATCACGACTGCCCTCGGTCGTGATCATGAGCACGGGAATATCTATCCAGCGTGCGTCCGCACGGAGTGCTTTGAGGAACTCCAGTCCGCTCATCACAGGCATGTTCCAGTCCAAGCAGATTAAGTTAAAGCCAGACGGGTCGGCTTGGAGTTTGGCGAAGGCTTGCTCGCCATTGCCGGCTTCCACGCATTCGGCGCCAACTAGGGCGGCAGCTGAGCCGACTATGCGGCGCATCACCAGCGAATCATCAACAATGAGCAATTTCATGGCAGTGGGAAATTAGGGTTTACGTTGGTAAAAAACAGCTTCGCCGATCACTTCGGTGGCGAATAGGTCCTGGTGACTCAGGAGTGATTCCGATCCGCCCAGGAGCAGGCGACCGCCGGGGTTGAGCGCTGCGCCAAGGCGCTGAAACAGCCGGCTCTTGAATTCGGCTTCAAAATAAATGGCGACGTTGCGGCAAAAAAGGAGGTCAAATTGACCAAAGGGTTTGAGGTCATCTTGGAGATTGTGGCGTTTAAAAGTGACGCGCTTGCGAATGGGTTCGGCGATCGTCCAGATCGGGCCGTTGGCCGTGAAATACCGCTGCCGCCAGACCTCGCCCAGTCCGCGCACGATCTCGATCTGGTTTTAGCGGCCGTTGGTGGCGAGCATCAGGGTGCCGGCCGACACATCGGTACCGATGATTTCAAACTGTTCGGGGCGCACGCCAGGCAGCTTGCCTTCCAAGCAGAGCGTATCGATGAGCATGGCGAGCGAGTAGGGTTCTTGGCCCGTCGAGCACGCCGCACACAGAATGCGTACACGCGCCCGGGTTCCTTGGCGGAGCATCGCGGCGAGCGTAGGCAGTAGTTGGTTGCGCAATGAGGCCCAGGGCCGCTCGTCGCGAAACCAATACGTTTCGTGCGTGGTCATCGCATCGATGATGCGATCGCGCAGGCGGTTGGTCGGGTCGGTCTTCGCCAAACGAATGAAGTCGGGGATGTCGACCGCGCCCGATTGTGCGATGATCGAGCCCAACCGAGCCTCAAATAAATAGCCCTTTTCCTCGCCGAGGTGGATGCAGCAGGCTTCGGCCACAAAGCGGCTAAGTTGAGCGAGCTCGCCCGGTTTTTGTTCAAGTGCTGGCATAGGTTATTGGCGGCTGCGGGTCAGTTCAGTTAAGCGAGGGGCGATGGTGGGTAAGGGGAGAATTTCGTCCTCCAGTTGGCGGCGCACCACCGCCTGGGGCATGCCGTAGATGACCGAGGTGGCCTCGTCCTGGGCAATCGACCAGGTGGGAACGGCGGCCTTGAGCGTGGCCACGCCAGCAGCGCCGTCCTCGCCCATGCCGGTGAGAATCAGGCTGATTGCCCCGCGCAGGGCGCAGCGCGAGGCCGAGTTGAACAACACATCCACCGCCGGTCGGCAGGAGTTCACCGGCGCAGCGTCGGTGAGGCGCGTGACGAGCGCTCCCTCGGCATTACGGGTAATTTCAAGGTGGCGCCCGCCCGGTGCGATCAGGATGCGTCCCGCGACCACAGGTTCTCCGTCAATCGCCTCGGAGACACGCAGGTTGCACACCTTGTCGAGTTGTTCGGCCAACGTGCGGGTGAACAGCGGCGGCATGTGTTGCACGATGACCACGGGCAGGCGGAAATCAGCTGGCAGGGCTGGCAGCAAATCCTGGAGGGTGCGCGGGCCGCCGGTGGACACGCCGATGAGTAAAATATCGAGCGTAGCCGGTGGTAGGACGCGGCGGCGGGTTGGCTGGGCCGGGGTGGCAGGCGCGGGCGCAGTCGCAACACGATTGCCGAAGAGTCCGCTGGCCGTTGCTGCAGCGCCAAGGGCTGTGGGCGTGGGTGCCGAGCGAGGTGCGGCGGGGGCGGTGTTAATTCGCCTCAGGTTGACCATGTTCACCACGTGCTGAAGCTGGCCGCGCAGGCGTGTCATGCCTTCCGCAAACGAGGTGGTTTGGGGTTTAGGGATGAAATCGAGGGCACCGTTAGCCAGCGCGTTGATGGTGATGGAGGCATCGGCACCGGTGGCACCGCTGATCATCACGACGGCGATTTTGGGGAAGTCGCGGCGGATGATCGTAAGCACCTCGGGGCCGTTCATCTCGGGCATGAAGACGTCGAGCAGCACAAGGTCGATGGGTTCGGCGGCGATTCGCGCAAGCGCAAGTGGCCCCGACGAAACGGCCCCAGCTACTTCCACGCCGGAGAGTGGGGTGGCGGCATCGGTGAGAAGCTTCCGGTAGAGAGCCGTATCGTCGACGATGAGCAGGCGCATGATGAAAAAAGTAGAGCGTTTCAGCGGTTAAAGTGTGGGCGTGACCGGCAGGCAGAAGGTCATTTCCAACGTGCGGCCATCGTCGGAGTGGCGCAGCGCGTGGGTGAGCGAGCGCATGACCTGGATGCCGAGAGAAATGTGTTCGGGGTCGACCGGGGGGCGCGGGGCATTGGGGTCGAAGCCTCTCCCGTCGTCGGTGATCCGGGCGTGCAGGAAAGCGGCAGTGCTGTTCACCAATAGCTCAACACGTGTGGTTTTGGCCGCATCGTTGTTACAGCCGTGATCGAGGGCGTTGAGGGTGGCTTCGCGGATGCACAGCAGCACGTCGTGGCGGGTGTCTTCGCCGAGTTGCGGCAGGGTGATGGTCAAGGTGCGCGCCCATAACTCCTGAATCACGTCGATGCGCGAGGCTGAGTCGCCCGGGCATGTCTCGTTGAAAATCGGCATCCATATTTCGCCTAGCGGGGTGGCTTCATTTGGCGGATTCCAGTCGAGTCGGCACACCACGATGTCGTCGTCGGCTCCCTTGAGCAGGGTGTTGGCCAGCGTATTGGCGGGGGATTGCAGGATGCGGTAGGCCAGTGCCATCGGCGGGACTTGCAGGCGTTCAGCATGGGCTTCAAGGCCGTCGCTAAATAAAACAATCAACCCAGCTACATCTAGGTTGGCCGTGATTTTATGCGGCTCGATCTCCGAGAACCAGCCCAGCGGCGCACCACCGGGGGCGAGTTGCTCGATGTTGCCTCGGCGGTCCGACAGGATCACCGCAGGGCCTCCGCAATTGAGCACCGACACGCGGCGTGCACCAAAGTCGACCTCAAGGAAGGTGGCGCTCAGTGAAGTGGATACGGCGAAGGGATCGGTGTCGTTCCATTGGTTGAGCAGAAAGCGGTTAAATGATTCGGCGATTCCTCGGCAAGTGGCCGCTTGATTGGCCATGCCCTCGATGATGCCTTGAAAATAGGCGGACAAAAACCCCTCCTTGAGCCCGTGACCGGAGACATCGCCGAGCACCAGCAGGATGCGGTCGTAATCCAGTGCCGTGGTTTTGACCAGGTCGCCGCCCGCCTCGTTGATCGGATAAAACCGGGTGACGAGGTTGATTTTTGCAGAGGTGCAAACGGCTGCATTCAACGCGGTGCGGGTCAGGCGCTGGTTGATGTCGGCGATGTCGAGCAGCCGGTGAGTGGCGGCCAGTTGCTGCGTGCGGTTGCGGTGGATTTCGCGCGCCTGGCGGAGCGCCCGCAGAATGGCACGCAGATCAAAGGGCTTGTCCAAAAACTCCACCGCGCCGCCCCGCAACGAGGCTGAAACCAGCTCACGTTCCTGGTTGGCAGTCATGATAACGGTCGCCGTGGTTGGGGCGTTAAGGTTGATCCACTCCAGCATCTCCAGCCCGCCCATTCTCGGCATCTGTACATCGGTGAAAATGGCCTCAAAGGGCGTCGTTCCGCGCTCTTTAATCCGCTCGATAGCGTCAAGCCCATCGCAGGCGGAAATCGCCCGGATGTCGGCTGACTGAAACATGAATACCAGCATGTCTCGCGACATGGGATCATCGTCGACTACGAGGATGTCAGCGGAGGAGGTGGCGGGATTGTTGCTCATTTTTAAAAAATGGAGGGGGCGGGATTTTACCGGTGTTGCAGTTAGGACGGCAGCACGGCGCGTAGTTCTTGCGCGGCTTTTTCGATGGCGGCTGCGCTGGTAGCCACAGTAGCGAGATCCTGCGCTTTGGCGGCTACTTCCATGGCGTGGCATGCTGCACGTAAGGGTTCAGCACTGAGGTTAGCCGCTGCACCTTTTAGCGCATGGGCAGCTCGCGAGATCGCGCTCAGGTCCTGGGCGGCAACCGCACTGCGGATCGCCTGAAGCTGGTTTTCGAGGTTCGCGCCGAACGACTTTAGAATGTGGTTAACAATCATCATGTCGCCCATCAACCGGTTGCCCAGATCGGCCATGTTGATTGGGGCGATGGCGGGCGCTGCTACGACGGCTACAGGGGCGGCCGACGCAGTCGCGGTGGCGACAGGACTGGAAGCGGGTGCGGGGGCAGGGTCGTTCATGGTGGGCACAGTGGTCGGTGACACAGGTGTTATCGGCACAATTTTCAACCAGCGGCATAAAGTTTCATAAAGAATACGCGGTTCTATCGGTTTTGTTAGATAATCGTTCAGCCCTGCCGCCATTCCTAGTTCGCGGTCGCCCGCCAAGGCGTGCGCAGTCATGCCGATGATGGGCAGATTGGGCCGACTCAGGCTCTTGCCCGGAGCCCGGATCGCCCGCGTGGCGGTGAGGCCGTCCATCACTGGCATCTGAATGTCCATGAGCACCAAATCGTAGTCGCTGGTATTTAGCGCATTGAGGGCGATTTGGCCGTTTTCGGCGATGTCGGGATTGATACCGAATTTTTCAAGAATGCCCGCTGCGACGAGTTGATTGGTGGGATTGTCCTCCACCAGAAGGATGCGCGCATTGGCAGGCAACGTCATGTTAGATGGGCTACTCGCCGCCGCACCCGCAGTGTCGGATGTGTCCTTAAAATCAGGGCTGGCCGCTTGCAGCGGTATCGCGAACCAGAAGATCGAGCCCTGACCTGGAGTGCTTTCGACGCCAATTTTTCCTCCCATTAAGAGCGCCAATTCCTTGCTGATTGCCAGCCCTAGGCCGGTCCCGCCGAATACCCGGGTTGATGAGCCGTCAACCTGCGAGAATTTCTTAAATAAACACCCAATCTGGTCGGCTGAAATTCCGGGGCCGGTGTCGCTGACTGCGAAGTGCAGCAGCGTGCCCGTGTTGCCGTCCAGGGTGCCTGCCGCACGCAGTGAAACAGTCAACTTTACCTCGCCAGCACGGGTGAACTTGAGGGCGTTACCGGTGAGGTTGAGCAGAATTTGCCGCAACCGGTTGGCGTCGGCGCGAATGTTGCGGGGCAGGTCGGTGGCGGGTTGGCATGCAAAGCCCACGCCCTTGGTTTGGGCCTGAATGCGCAGCGGTGCGGTGAATTCGCCCAGGAAGCGCTCCAGCGTGAAATCGGTCGGCGTGAACTCGAAGCGGCCGGCTTCGATCTTGGACAAATCGAGGATGTCGTTGATCAGGCTCAACAGCGCCTGACCGCTCGATTGGATGGTTTTGACGTAGTGGCGTTGGTCGGCGTCTAGGGTTGATTCGCTCAACAGGTGCGTCATGCCGATGACCCCGTTCATGGGGGTGCGGATTTCGTGGCTCATGTTGGCCAAGAAGTCGCTCTTTGCGCGGTTGGCACCCTCGGCGTTCATCATCTGCATCTGTGCTTCGCTGACCGCGTCGGAGAGGCGCAAATTGGTACTTTGCAGCTGGGACTCGGATTCCTTGGCCGGAGTGATGTTGATATGGCAACCGACCATGCGCGCCGGGCTGCCATTGGCCAACCACTCGACCACGCCGCCGGAGACGATGACCCAGACCAAGCTGCCGTTTTTGTGCATGTAGCGCGCTTCGACGTAGAAGGGCGTGGCACCGCGGCTGGCAACGTGGCGTTCGATAGCGGCGTACGTGCCGGCCAAATCCACCGGGTAAATGAGCTCCTGCCACGTGTCGTCGCGGTTTGATAATTCGCTGGGCAGGTAGCCAAGCATCCGCGCAAACGCAGGACTGTAAAAGCCCGTGTGGTTAACCAGGTCCCAGTCCCAGTAGCCAGAGATGTCCGACTCGATGATGAACTCCAGACTACGGCGTTGGGCCTCGCGCATTTCTTCATCCTTGATGCGCTCGGTGATGTCGGTGGCGGCGGCGTAGATGCGGCCACCATGCGGCGAGGCGCGCCACTCCATCGTCCGGTATTCACCTTGCTGCGTGCGGCAGCGGTTAATGAAACCGGCCACGATATGCCCCTCTGCGAGCACATCGATGGCGGCCTGTGTCGCCTCCACGTCGTTGGGATGTATAAAATTAATCAACTGGTGACCTATTAAATCATGGGTGCTGCAACCAAGCGCAAGCGACCATGCGGCGTTAGCGCGGAGGAAACGGCCTTGGAGATCCGTTATGCAGATCAAGTCCAGCGCGAGCTGGAAAAACTCCTCTAACTCCTGCGTGCGTTCCTGCAGCGAGCGCTCGGCGAGCATACGGTCATGGATGTCGGTGAAGGTGGTGTGCGTGCGTACCGGTACCGGATTGCCTTGGGCGAACTCGGGCATGCTATCCGCCAGAATCCAGCGCTGTTCGTTGAGCACCGGATTAAACACCGACATGAGTGTGTTGCGCACGGGCAAACCAGTGCTTTGCGCCAGGCTTGCCGGGTGTTTCTCTCCTGGCAGGGTCCGCACGCTCGCATCGCTGACTTGCCAGCGGCTATCCACTGAAGTGCGGCCTTGAAGTTGGGCCAGGCTCAGCCCGAGAATTTTTTCGGCTGCGGCATTGGCGCTTTCGATTTCACCGCTGGCATTCTGGGTGACCATGCCTTGCGCCATGGTTTCAAACAGGGTGCGGAAACGCGCCTCGGTTGCAGTCAACGCAGCAGTGCGGCTCTCCACCAAACCTTCCAGTCGTTGGGCCGCGTCTTCCTGAACCTTGCGCGTTTGTTCCGCGGTCGCGGCGCGATCTTCGGTGAGTTGGCGCAGGTTGTCCGTGCAGGTGTCGATCGAAGCGGCTAATTCGCCGATTTCGTCGCTGCGTTTAAGGCCGATGTGGTCGTTGAGCTGGCCACTGGCGAGTTGTTGAATGGCACGCACGCAGCGGTGGAGTGGCCGGGTGATCGAACGGGTGAGTAAAAACGTCAGTAAACCGCCAACCAGACTGGTGAGCAGCAGGCCGATCCAGAGTTGGCTTAGAGTGCGGCTGAGGTTGTGGCTGGTTTCAGCCGAGGCGGTGGCCATGGATTGGGCGGCGAAGGCGGCGACGTCCTGGGCGGCTTTAAGAATAGTGGCGGACGAGACGATGCCTTGTTCAACCAGGCGCGTGTGTTCGGTAAAGTTACGCTGGAAGGACTCGAGCGACTGAGCGTAGGCGTGGGTGGCGGAGGCGAGGGTATCGAGGCGCTTGAGGTCGGCGGGCAGGCGCAGGGCGGGTCGGATCTTACTAATATCGTCTTGAATGGCCTGCACCATCGGTGTGACGGCCTCAAACTGCTTCGGCGATCGCAAGGCAATGGCCTTGCGCGTGACGATTCGAATTTCCTGACCGTTGAAAAGTATGCGTGTGCTGGCGGCCGCACGCCCGATGCTTTCGGTGATTCGGGCGTTGTCCAAATCTGCGGCAACTTCGGCCTCTAGGCGTTGTTGGAGGTAATCGGCGATGTCTTTGCTGACGCTGATAAACTCAAGGGCGCTAGCGTTGAGAACTCCTTCATCGGCAGCGAGTGCGGCGGTGGCTTTGACGAGCGCGGTGGTGATCTGGTGGTATTCGGTTACGGCCTGCTCGGCTCTGCTGATGTTTTTGTTAAGTTCGGTAAGCTGGTGTTTATCAGCGAGGAGGTGGGCGATATCGAGTGCGATGTAAGTTTCTTGCAGGTTGGTGAAAGCGGCCTCGAGGAAGCCCTCGTCGTTGGTAAACGTATACCCGCGCATGGCAAACAGGGTCTGTTGCCAGCTGCGTTCGACCGCATTGGCCGCTGTGACTGCTGGAATGGAATGCTCTTTGATGTCGTCGCTTTGTTGACTCGCCGAGTGCATCTGGAGGGCCGCGTAAGATCCCAGCCCAAGCGCGATCGAAAGAATCGAACCGGCACTGATGGCGAGTTTTTTACCGAGCGTAAAATGCATGGGGTCGGGGATGGGGGAGGAAGCGGAGAGCGGGCTCCTTTGGGTAAACTCCTTGAGCTCACGCTCAAGGCCACGAGGCGTGTGTCCGAGAGGAGTGTGTCCGAGAGGAGTGTGTCCGAGAGGCCTTGAGCGTGAGCTCAAGGATGCCTTAAGCCTTAACTTAAATGTTAATGAGTATATACGCGTGCAGCTCCTACCGCTTCCAGTCGTCCAGGTCGTAAAGCGCCAGCAGCTTGGCGAGCTCTCCCGATTCACGGAGTTTAGCCACCGTGGCCGATAACTGCTCAGCGCGTGCCCTCGAGGCCGGGTTTTTGGCGCTAAAGGCGACGTAGAGCGGACCGCCTTCCTTGGCCAGTGCACCGGCGGAATGAATTTCGCCGGTGGGAACGCGCAATTGTTTAAGCGTCCAGAGCATCACACTGGCGTTTTCGACCACGGCATCGACCTCCGCTTTACGCAGTTTAGTGATGTTCGTCTCAAGTGGGGCGTCGCCGGTGCCAAATTGCACGGCCGGATCAGTGGCGTGTTTGAGGTAGGAATCGAAAGTGCCGTCCATGTCGTAGGCATACCCTGCGGCTGCGGCCAAACGGATAGACTTGAGTGATTCTAGGCCCTTAAAACGCCATTCGGTCCCTCTTTTAACGTAAAAAATGGTGCGGTCAGACCCGATGGCCAGTTCGGGCAAAATCGCACCCGGGGAATCCTTAGGTGTGGCACCGAGGATGGCGTCGATTTTTCCCTCGGCAAGATCGGCGCAGGCCTGAGCCCAGGGATCGATCTTGTAGTTAATTGTGTCGTTGGGGAAAGCGGCGCGGAGTAGTTCGACGAC